>JAGVJV010000156.1 GCA_020050965.1 Parachlamydiales bacterium | reverse complement strand
CCCATGTGATTGTCGCTGAGGAGACCCTCCTCAAAGCCCTCAAGCGGCAAGAGCAGCTGATTGCTGAAGAGCTCAACGTCCATAAAGTGGATTTCTCCGACGATGAATCGGCCTTTGTGACCCTCATTTGCAAGCCCAATTTCCGTGTACTCGGCAAAAAAGTGGGCCCGAAAATGAAAGCGGTCCAGCAGCTGGTTAGCCAATTCAGTAAAAAGCAGATGACTACCTTGCTAAACGGAAATAACCTGACCATCGAAGTGGAAGGGGAATCCTTTGAGCTGACACCTGAAGATGTCTCCGTAGAACGCCAGGTGAAAGAAGGGCTGGTAGCTCGTTCAGAACAGGGAATCACCGTTGCTCTCGACACTGAACTGAATGAAGAATTATTGCTCGAAGGGATCGCTCGCGAAATCATCAATAAGATCAACACCATGCGGCGCGACAACGGCTACTATGTAACTGATCGGGTTCAAATCTCGATGGAGACGACCGACCGTGCTAAAGAGGCCTTTAACGCGCATCGCGATCTGATCATGCATGAAGTACTCGGAACTGAAATCCTCTTCGGACCTTGCGAGGGGACAGAGTGGGATCTCAACGGCGAGAAGGCTGTAATCGGACTAAAAGTCGTTTCAGTATAGAAACCTTATTCAGTTTCTTCTCTAGATAGAGCACATTGGGGTGACTAGGTTCCAATTCTTTAGCTGACTTGAAATAGTGAAGTGCCTTTTCCCGATCTTTTAGAGCCAAATAGTAGTAACTCATCATGATCAAAAAACCACGGAATTCGCTCGTGTGGTAGACCGTTTTTCCAGGATAAAGCTGCTGCAGATCAAAGCTGGGAAAAATCTCGGTGACTTTCGCGGGTTGCTTACGCCGGATACACTGGTCGGCATAGTTGACCCGCGCAAATAGATATTCAGGATTTTGGAAGTAGGTATTCTCGATCAGCTTTTCTGCCTCTTCGATCCGGTAATTCTGGATGTGAGCGAACGTGAGCATATTGATCACCTCCGGCACATCGTTGTGCTTGGCACAAAATTCTTTGACCTCTTTGTAGACTGCGCGCGGCTTCATTTGGATCAGCTGCAATAGCTCCAAATAGCGATGGAGATCTTGGGCCGAAAGGCTTGCTTTAAGCGCATCTGGCATTGCCTCAAAGGAAACCTGGTACATCTTGTCTTCGAAGAGAATCTGCTGCATGGACACAGGCTAACATATTTTTTGTTTGTGGGAAATGCGTAGAAAAATTTAAAATCTCCTCCCAAAACAAGGGGGAAAGTATGCAAGCAGTCGGTGATGCAAATTATTTTAATCATGAGTTAGATAGAGCCGATACCGTTTTATATGTAGGAAAAAGGGGTGGCAATGAAATTTATGAGCAATACCCCGTTAAGAATTTTCTTATTATGGGAGAACAGCTGTTGCTTGATTTTAAAGAACAAAAAGTGAAACCGGCCTTAAAACGGGTTGTGGCACAAGAAGAAGGGCAGGATTTAGTCAGGCAATTTGAATCCTTATGCGGATTAGTAGAAAAAGTCAAAAAATTAGCAGAGACCTTTGAGCAAAGGATTAATGCCTATGACTCAAAAAATGATGATCCAAATGGAGCAAAACTGGTCAAGAGCAAAGAGGATGCAGTCCGAATCATCAGGGCGATGAAAAATTGTGTTGTGGCTATCACAGCGAACTACTTGACTTCCGGATGGCCTACCAGCACAACCTTGATCGATCGAATCAATACGCTAAAAGGTAATTGTGGAATCAAATGACCATTGTGGAAAACTTGTTCACAACTGGCGGAAAAAGCTGAGCGAAAGGGAGATCTGAACTCAGAAATCTAACTCCAAATCGATTTATAAAAAGAGTGTTAAGATCTATCGTAAGTAGCTAGTGAATAGTGAGTTGCGATTGGCCTCTCTAGCAGGCTCTATGAGGCTCATAGAGCAATTGCTAGGGAAAAATTTGGGCTGTGGAGAACTTGTTCATAACTGGTAATTAATTTATTTTCAAACAGGATCCTCTTCGCTAAGAGGGTACTGATGATTTAAGCTTCGTCGATTTTCAAGATAATTTTGGCCGATTTTCGATTTAAATTCGGGGGGTCATATGCGGAGCTTGATATTGCCCCCCGAATTTGAAGCGAAAATCGGCTCAAAAGAACCCGAAAATCGACAAAAGCTTAAGTCATCAGCACCCTCTAACAGGATCGCCTTCGGTGGCAGGATAAAAAAGAAAAAATGGATATCCTTTTTTATCCTGCCGGCGCAGCCGATCCTGTTTATTAGAAATCGAACTGAGCTTTTACAGAGAGGCCTTGGTAGTAAAATTCGTAGTGCATATCCCCAATAGGGAAGAGGATGGGTTTAATATAGTTTGTCATCATATCGTATCCAATGAGCAAATCAATATGGTAATTGCAATTGCATAGATACGTTCCCCAACCAAGCCCTACGCTCCCTTCATAAAAAAGCTGGGTAGTATAGACAAATTTATTAAGTTTAATGTCCTGGTTAAGAGGGGGAAGTAGCGTTTGGGGAATGTTAGTGTCTACCTGGAGTTTGGTTTGTCTTGTATAAGGTATCCAAACACCCGCCCTGCCATATAGATAGGTGCCGCACCATAACAACCCTTTAATCTGAGCCGTAATATTAGGGCCAATTCCCCAAAGAGAGGATTTAGACTGCATAGTAAGTGGAGGACCATCAAAGAAGGCAAAATAGGTCAGATCGGAATGGAGCGAGGACCACCAAGCCTTTAGCCCCGAGCTTGTATTCACAATGAATCGCTCACTTAAGTAAAAAGTTCTCCCTAAGCTTCCCTCTATAAAATCTAAATCAAATTTAAGAACCGATTTAAGCGCATTGCCAGCAAAAAAGACATAGCGCAGATCTAAGAATCCAGATAAAAGTTGCGGTTGAATAAAACCATCTTGTGCAGCGCGAAAATGGGTGGTTGTTGTATGGTGAAACCAGGTATATACCACATCGATTTTCCAGGCATCACAGCCAGGAAGACCCATTCCTGCAGCAACCTTAAAGCCGGGCCGATATCCCTGCTGATGGATGAGAGGTGTTTGTATTTGCGTACTTCCATTATTGACATTGTCGGCCTTTGTCCCAAGATTTGCACTGCTATCTCGGTTAACCTCCCAGTAGATAAATTCTCCACTTAGAGAAATATCGATCCCACAATCTCCAAATGTATATTGAGCTGGATAAAAGTATCCTACTGGCACTTGACATGATTCAATGGGCTCTGGCGCTAATAGTGGATTGCAGCACTCTCCATTAGCAGATGCAAGTGAGGGCAGGCTAGCTAGCAACAAAATACAACTATTTTTTAACATTTTTGACTCCCGATCATTTATTTTAAAAATCTAATCTGCCACCAATGGCTATTCCATGCATACTATAATTGTGCAATTGGCCTAATAGAATAGCTGTAGCGTTACCGGGCCCAGCTAAGACAAAGATGTGCTGAAGGGCCCAGTTATAGCTTACTGTTAAGTTGACATGATAACGGTTGCAAAAGAAATAGTCGCCCCATCCAATACCCAGCTCCCCTAAATGCAAGACTTGCAGATGAGGACCATCGCCTCTTTGTCTAAGGGTGTAATTTCCCAGTGGGCCCGGATAAGCGGGAAAGGAAGTAGAAACAGCAGTTTTATACTGCTCAGCATATTCCAGAGCTAGATCAAGATGGCTTATCAATTGAAAATGCCATGGCAATAACGCAGTCCCCGTGAATCCTAAATTGGGACCCACTGCCCATATTTTTTGATTTTGTTTGTATACTCCTTCCGCTGTAACGGCTCCTATTTGGGCAAGGATAGGATTATTTAAGGCTGTCGCATCAAAACGCCAATTTTC
Organism: Parachlamydiales bacterium; assembly: GCA_020050965.1. GTDB lineage: Bacteria > Chlamydiota > Chlamydiia > Chlamydiales > Rhabdochlamydiaceae > Sacchariniichlamydia. The sequence continues at coordinate 219 of JAGVJV010000156.1, read as the reverse complement.
TCCGATCCAAGTTCCCCGAATCCCATAGCCCAGGTTCATGATGATTTTTTTTCCCATGTAGACAGGACGCTGCAGAGAGAGCAGCGCTGTATCAAAAGAGAAATGGAGCGAAGCTTTGATATTTTGAAAAAAGGCTCTAGGTTGTAAAAACAGGGGGGAGCCAACAGATGGATTAGCAAAGATAAGCAGAACACCCCCATTGTCTTTAGCAGAAAAATG
>JAGVJV010000192.1 GCA_020050965.1 Parachlamydiales bacterium | reverse complement strand
CGCTCTTCCGATCTAACAGGATCCGCTTCGCTGAAAGGGTAGTCAGGATAAAAAAATTTATCCTGACAGTCCTAAAATCCTGTTAATTATAATGCTGATCGGAAGTCTAAAATCTTATACTTCTTGCCCTGCATCTCAAAAGTATCGTCCTTCTTGAGGTCAATCATACTGCGAGCCAATTTCGACTGGAACGAGAGGATATTCTTGTCTGGGTCGGCATCCCAAGGGCCCAAAATGGTGTAGGCAACTCGCTCACCATCTTCGCTCTCGCAGTCGACAATGACTCCGACGCCCACTTTTTTCGTATCGATATCATCGCGCGTCAGGATGCGGCATTTGTTGAGTTGGTCAGATAGAAACTTCAATTCAGCTTGGAGTCGATCACGTCTTTCGAGTGCCGCTTTGAATTCGGCATTTTCGCGCAGGTCGCCGTGAGCGCGCGCGATTTCGATCTCCTTGGCGTTCTCGACTGTCTCGACAGTGCCGATCTGTTCGATTTTCTTCTGGAGAATCGCATACCCTTCCGCTGTTGTCCAAATGACGTCCTCTTCTTCTTCGACTTTCGCTTTCTTCCTCTTTTTTGCAAGGGAGGGATGAGCTACTTCGGCGAGGGAATGGAAGATTTTGATGTCATGATCGGAAAGAGAATGGCACTTGGAGATCAGGAGCAAGAACTCTTGCACATCGGCCACGCTGGCATCTTTCATGATTTCGCGGACGATGGCATAGCGGTTAGCTGAGAGGATGCCGTGCATTTTTTTGATTAGTTCACGCTGCTCTCCTTTCTGCTCGAGGAAGCCAAGGGCTATTAGGAAGGCCTCAAACACGCGGGATCGTCCTTCGACGGTGCCATGTGGAAGGCCTGAGTCTTCGAGGCATTTTTGGAAATACCAGATGGTCAGCTCAGGGTGGTGGTAGGGATTTTGGCAAAGCTCATCGAGCCTAAGTTTTAGCTCTTTTGCTTTGTCTGATTTCAGAAGCTCTCCGAGAATGTAATCGCGCAGAGGAGCTTGTTCCACTTTGAAAAGGAGATTAAGGAAAATTTCCTGCCAGTTCTCCCGAAATTTGCGTACCTGGACTAGGGTCCGCTTCTTGAATGCTTGAATGGAGATATCCTCGATCAATTTTTCGATCGCATCAATTTTCTTCAGCAGCTCTGGAATTGCTTGATAGTCTTTTTCTCCACTCAAATCTTGTAAGAAGTAGTGGACTTGCAACTCTTGCGGCGCAGTGATCTCTTTAAAGGAAATCAGTTCTTTCATCTTGGTCGCAAGGGAGTCTTTGAAGGGGATATTTTTTAAAGTGTCGGAGAAATCTTTGAGGAAGGAGTAGACCATCTGGATCAATGTTTCTGCATCTGGCTTTTTTTCTAAGTCTGCTTGCAACCGCTCTTCATGGGAAATTTCCTCTTTTAGAAGTCTGAAGGGGAGCTTTAGATCTTGAGGGCTTTCGATATGGGTATCTTTCTTCAGCTTTGCCCGTGTTGTCTGCCACCAGCGGTTCCACTCATTTTCGGGGATCACCAGTTCGCAAAGTTCGTCCTTAATTTCAGCAGCTGTTTTAGGCCCAAGATCTTTGAGCAGTTTTCGGATCAATTCAACAGGATGTTGCTTGGCTTTTTCTTCGAGTGCATCAGGATTGCCAAAGCGCTCTGCGAGGAAATGGGTTTTTGGGATAGGGATAAGAGTTGTAAAGGCCACTTTAAAGGACATATCTTTGCGCCCAGGAGCATAGTCAAATTCCAAGCTGAGCTGTTCGCGCAGCATCGAGACATCCATGATCTCGCCTACACCCCACCCGAGTGTATGGAAGACGAAATTGCCCTTGTGCATATGATTGAGGAGTAGAAAATTGCTGATTGCCCCTTTGAAATCCCCTTTTTCACCACGCAGATGCACGAGACGCATTTTTTCATTAAAGAGTTTATCTTGGCCGAATTTTTTCTCGAGGTGTGCAAGAGTGAGCTGACGGAGGATATCGCTATTAAGAGTTTGTAGATCGACAATCAAGCGGAGAATGTCGCCTGAGAGTTCCTCATTTTCCACCATTTCCCAAAGAGGGAGCGAGCGCTCGATATGACGTCCAATATAGTCGCGCAGATCTGATTTTTTGACAGCTTCGAGGATCGCCCGGAAATCCTCAGCGTCCACTTCGTCCGAGGAGGTATATTCCTCCCAAAGTCTCAAAATTGTAGGCGCATCGTGATTAGAGATTGCCTTTTCAAAATCGACCAAATAGCCCATATCCACCTTTTTCATATTCCCCTAAATTTTAATTAAATCTATTACCCAATTGATAGGAGTATAGAGCGAAGGGCAATAAAATACAAATGAGAGAGTTAAAATAATTTTTACACTTGATCTGGCTAAAAAAATATGTCACCCTTGGGGTGATTTTTCACAAGGAAATGTATGATCGAAAATTATGAAACGTTTTCAGAGCAGCAAACCAAAATTTTGAATCGGTATGTCACCAGCACGACCAGCAATATCTTTTGCCTCAGAAACCTCCCAGAAGTGATCAAGGGGGCTCTTTTTTCCCGATATTCCCGTTCTAGTTTAGGGCTCCGCTCTCTACTTCTCAAAGAGTTCATCATGAGCGAGGAGACTGCCTTTAGCTCGATTGTCGGATCGGTCATCAAGGGCGAGGGAGATGAGCGAATCATCGAAGACCAGATCATGGCGATCAAGAAGGCGCAGAATTTTTATGATCGTATCCTCGATGGTTATGGAGATGATTCGATTGGCGAGCTCGGCGGCGGCCACTTAGCCCTTGAAAATATCTCGATGCTTGCTGCGAAGGTGATTGAGGACTGCAGGATTGGGGGATCTCCCTTAGAGAAATCGACTCGTTATATCTATTTCGATCAAAAAGTGGGCGGTGAATATCTCTTTTTTAGAGAACCGATTTTGATGACCTCAGCTTATCGAGACCTCTACTTGCAAACTTGCAATCGGTTATTTGAGACCTATTCGATCTTGATTCCTCAATTGACCCTTGTCATGGAGAAGAATTTTCCCAAAGAACAAGATGTGTCGATCGTCGCCTATACAGCGGCGATACGGGCCAAGGTGCTTGATTGCTTACGCGGCCTCCTCCCTGCAAGCGCCCTGACCAACATGGGTATGTTTGGCAACGGACGTTTTTTTGAGGGGCTGATTCAAAAGCTCAACAGCCACAATCTGGCTGAAATGCAGGATATCGGCAGAAAAGGCTTCCATGAGATGTCTAAAATCATGCCTTCGTTTGTCAGGCGCGCTGAACCCAACCACAAATACCAGCAAACCTTCTCCCAGTTCTCTGAGCAACTGAGAGGGGAATTGAAGGCCCTTGCGGATGAGTGCAGCGAGAATATTCCGGCGATGAGCGGACCGGGTATTCGGTTGATTGCTTATGATCCAGAAGCTCCAATGAAAGTGGCTGCTGCACTGCTGTTTGAACATTCCCATTCGGGCTTGCAACAGCTTCAGGAGTATTGCCGCAGCTTGCCTGAAGAGCAGATTTCTCGGATTCTGGAAGCGGGGAGCAATTTCCGCGAAAACAGAAGGCATAAATCGCCTCGAGCTCTCGAGCACGCCTATTTCACATTTGAAATTGTCGCCGATTTTGGAGCTTATCGCGATCTGCAGCGGCATCGGATGCTTACCCAAGAAAGACAGCTGCTCACTTGCGATTTGGGATATTTTGTCCCCTCTGAGATTCGAGGCACTCCGATGGAGAAACCCTATTGTGATGCGATGGAAGAGGCAAAACGGGCCTATGATCAAATTGCGCTTGAGCTTCCTGAAGAGGCTCAATATGTTGTTCCGATGGGCTTCAATATCCACTGGTATTTCCATGTCAATTTGCGCGCTTTGCAGTGGCTTTGTGAACTCCGCTCTTCTCCAGCAGGGCATCCTGCTTATCGATTCATCGCTCAGGAACTTTCTAAGCAGGTTGCGAAGGTGTGTCCTCAATTTGAACGCTATTTTAAATTTGTCGATTACGACGGTTATCAATTGGGCAGATTAGGGCAAGAGATCCGCACAGTAGAGAAAATGAAAGGAAGAAAGGAACATGTCTGATAAGAAACAGGGGACAATCCTGGGCGGAATGCTACTTTTGGCAGGAAGCTGCATCGGCGCGGGAATGCTTGGCTTGCCGATCATGACTGGACTGTCTGGTTTTTATCCTTCGCTCATCGCTTTTTTTGGCATTTGGATCTTCATGACATTGACTGGACTGCTCCTGGTCGAATCGAATGGCTGGTTCTCGAAAAAGGTCAATTTACTCTCGATGGTTGAACACTCTTTAGGAAAAGCTGGAAAGATCGCCTGCTGGATCCTCTACCTGTTTCTCTTCTATTCAGTCCTTGTCGCCTATGTCGCCGGAATTGGAGGTTTGGTGTCAACAAACCTAAAAGAATATTTTGCGATTAGCTTCCCGAGTTGGGCAGGCAGCCTTTTCTTTGTGATTTTATTTGGCTGGGTGGTCTATCTAGGGACCCACCCAGTCGACATGTGGAATCGGTTCTTGATGATCGGCAAGATCGCCGTTTTTATTGGACTAGTCTTCCTCGGTGTTAAGCATATTCAGCCAAAGCTCCTGGATCGCTCTGTCCCCCAATATGCCCTTTTCGCTCTTCCCATTTTAGTGATCTCCTTTGGATTTCACAATATGGTCCCCAGTTTGAGCAACTATTTCCACCGCGATCTTAAAAAAGTGCGCACAAGCATTATTTTGGGAGGACTTTTTACCTTAGCAGTTTATTTGATTTGGCAGATCATCGTCCTCGGGATTGTCCCCTATGAGGGAGAATCGGGGATTTTAGCCACGCTCAAACAAGGAGGAGAGGCCTCGCAATCCCTCGTTGGAGTATTGAAGACTAATTGGGTGAGCTATTTCGCCACACTCCTGGCCTTTTTTGCTATTTTAACCTCCTTTCTCGCCCAGTCTCTCAGCCATACACATTTCTTGGCCGATGGGTTAAAGCTCAACTATAAAAATAAAAAGCATGAGGAATTTGGGCTCGTGGTCCTCACTCTGCTCCCTCCTTTATTGCTGGCTATCCTCTTCCCTAATATCTTTTTGGAGGCGCTTAACTTCGCAGGCGGTATTTGCACCGTCCTCCTCTTTGGAATTATGCCGGTCCTGATGATCTGGAGAGGCAGATACAAGAAAAAGGCGGTCTCCAGCTATCGGGTGGCAGGCGGCAAGCCCCTCTTAGTCGTCATCTTCCTGGTTGCCCTCTTCATCATCTTCTTCCAGCTCTCCCATATGTTTAATGCCCCCTATTTACCCAAATTTTAACGATGTTTGAGCTAGTTACCGAATTTCAACCCTGCGGCGATCAGCCCCAAGCGATAAAAAAGCTAGTCGATGGCGTGCGCTCAGAGAAAAAATCGCAGGTTTTGCTCGGGATCACCGGTTCAGGAAAAACTTTCACGATGGCCAACGTGATCGCGCAGGTCAAGCGGCCCGCCCTGATCTTAGCCCATAATAAGACTCTAGCTGCCCAGCTTTACCAAGAGTTTAAGACCTTCTTCCCTCACAACGCCGTCGAGTACTTTGTCTCTTACTACGACTACTACCAGCCAGAAGCCTATCTGCCCCGCACCGACACTTACATCGAGAAAGATCTGGCGATCAATGATCAGATCGACCGGATGCGCCTCTCTGCCACCCGTTCCCTCATTGAGCGGGAAGATGTGGTGATTGTCGCCTCAGTCTCGTGCATTTACGGCCTCGGTCTGCCGGAGTACTACAGCAAGATGCAGCTCAAAATCGAAGTGGGGCAGCAGCAGCGGCGCGACGAAGTGCTGCTCCACCTAGTTGAAATGCACTATAAACGCAACGATTTTGACCTAGCGAGGGCCACCTTCCGAGCGCGCGGCGACGTGCTTGAAGTGATGCCGGCCTATGAAGAAAAGTTAGCCTACCGCATCGAATTTTTTGGCGATGAGATAGACAGGATCAGCTCGATTGATCCGCTGACCGGTAAAGTGCTCGATCGTCTCGATAAGATCGCCATTTTCCCTGGATCGCACCACGTGACCCCTGAAGGAGTAAGGCTCCATGCCGTTGAGACGATTAGAGAAGAGCTAAAGGGACGCATCGCTTACTTTAATGAGCATCAAAAACTCATCGAAGAGCAGCGCATCCGAGAGCGGACCACCTACGACTTAGAAATGATGCGCGAGATAGGCTTTTGTAAAGGGATTGAGAACTATTCCCGCCACTTCTCCGGAAGAAATCCTGGCGATCCCCCTCCCTGCCTGCTCGATTACTTCCCCAAGAATTTCCTCCTATTCGTCGACGAATCGCACCAGAGCCTTCCCCAAGTGCACGCTATGTACAACGGCGACCGGGCCCGAAAAGATTCCCTAGTCGAATTTGGCTTTCGCCTCCCATCGGCCTACGACAACCGCCCTCTTAAATTTGAAGAGTTTTATCAGCGGTTCCACCAAGTGATCTACGTCTCGGCGACTCCCAGCCCCTGGGAAGTCCAAGAAGCCCACGGCGAGATCATCCAGCAGATCATCCGCCCGACCGGCTTGCTCGACCCCCACATCACCATCAAACCCGCGACAAATCAAGTCGACGATTGCCTAGAAGAGATCCGAGTCGAGACAGAAAAGCACAGAAGAGTCCTCGTCACTGTTCTCACCAAAAAACTAGCCGAAGATCTGACCCAATATCTGACCGAAATTGGAGTCAAAGCCAAGTACCTCCACTCCGATATCGACACACTCGAACGGGTCCAAATCCTAAGTGATCTGCGCAAAGGGCTCTTCGACGTCCTCGTAGGAATCAACCTGCTCCGCGAAGGGCTCGATCTGCCAGAAGTTTCACTCGTTGCCATTCTCGATGCCGACAAAGAGGGCTTTCTGCGCAGCGAAACAGCCCTTATCCAGACCTGCGGACGGGCCGCGCGCAATGTGGATGGGCGAGTCATCATGTACGCCGACAAAATGACCCGATCTATTCAGCGTGCGATAGAAATTACCAAAGAGCGTCGGCAAGTCCAAGAGGCTTACAATACTGAGCATGGGATCGTCCCTCAATCGGTCAAACGGGCGAAATTGGAAACCCTCCTTGAGACGTTTGGGGAAATTGAAGTCACCCCCCACGCTGCTGAAGGCCAAGGGCCCAGCTACCTCAGTAAAGCCGACGTTTCCGAAAAGATCCGAGAGCTTGAAATTGAAATGAAACGTGCAGCGAAAGAGCTCCGCTTTGAAGATGCTGCCCATTTTCGCGATGAGCTGCAACAGTATCAGAAGTTAGAACTGCTTGAAGATGATCTTTAAAAATATGCAAACTCACTACGAGATATATACATGTTAACACGAATTGGAACATACGCTTGCAACCAAGTTCTTCCTTAATCTTTTTGTAGTCAGAATTCTACTGAAAAGCACTCAAAAGTTGGCCGATAGGCGGGTTCAAAGCGCCTCCAAATGTTGCTAAGGCGGGAGGTCATTTTTTTGATCTCCCTATCCTTTTGAAGATAATTATTGTCTTTTGCGACACATTGCGGCGATCCCTTCAGCAATGACCACTTGGACAGTAAATTGGACGATTTGCGAGACCGCAACACCGGCAAAAGTGACCATGTGTTTCCAAATATTTTGGCTAAACTCATCAGAATGGCGGCTTGAAATCGCACAAGTAAGAACGGCTAAAAAGCCATAACTTCCAAGGATTCCTAAAGCGATTCCCATAATAATTGCCGCGGTCGATGATGCAAAGACTGCGGTAATTGCGCCGACGATCCCCATTGCTGAAGTTGCTACTCCATAGGGAAGAGCTGTCATGAACATACTGTCGCGTTGAACAGCGTGTGCTGGTGCCATCATAATAACCTCCAAAAAAATTTGTGATGGAAGAATAGTATATCGGCTAGGGCATGAAAGAGACAAGGACTATTTGGGCCTCAGCGACAGACGATGAGGCCCAATAAATTAATTTTCAGAAGTATTAACGGCTGTTACGACTTCTTCGGTTTGCACTTGGATTTGGTCTTCGACAGCGATGGTCTCAACGACAGGTGTCTCGACAACTGGTGCAATTACCTCTGGAGTGACGTTGGCTACATGCGTAGTATCGGCGGCAAGTTCTTCAGTAGTAGAGTCAACTTTCTTTCTTTTAGCGCATCCGCAATCAGCGAAAGCATTTGTCATTAGAAAACAGGTCATTGTACCAAATAAAACGAGTGCATATTTTTTCATGTTATTCTCCATTTAATAGGGATGATACCCTTCGATTCAGGGTGAGGTATCATAGAATAAATTTCAATAAGAATTTTTAAGCCAACTCACAGCAACATCGATGGATTCTTTTGCTATGGGGGACACGCGAGCGCCATTGCCTGCCAAATGATCGACACCTTGCTGACAATATACGGTGGTGGGGACGCCAGCTTCAGACAATCGATCGGCATATTTCTGCCCCATTTCTTTCAGTTGGTCATGCTCGGCTAAAATGATGAGAGCAGGGGGAAGGTCGCATACATCCTTTGCAACGAGTGGAGAGACGTAGCCATTTGTTGCATCGCTTGGATCGGATAGATACATTTTGGCTTGCCAACGCAAGATATCGAAAGGGTCATTTTGTTTCTCAGTGCCATAGGTCAAATCGGTTGCAGGGTTGATGAGTACTTGAGCATCGATCTTTGGGCCATTGCGATCACGCGTCATCATGCATAGAGCTGCGGCCAAATTTCCTCCTGCGCTATCTCCAACAACTGCGATTGCTGATGGAGTCGTATTTTGCTCTATCCATTGAAGCGCTTCGTAGCATTGTTCAAGAGGCAGGGGGAATTTCCCTTCGGGAGCATTCAGATATCCTACAGAAATGACTACTGCTCCTGATTTTGAGCAGAGAAAGCGGGCCAAATTGTCATGGGTATCGAGATTTCCAGCAACCCAAGCTCCGCCATGAATAAATAAAATTGTAGGTAGGTGACAATTTTCACTTGGACGATAGATCCGAATAGGTGTCGATGGATCGATTGTTAAATCAATAACAGATTCGACATGTGCTGTTTCCCCTGCAATTGCCATGATGTTTTGGTTGATTTTTTCACGGACCTCTAATGGATCACGTTCCCATATTGTTTGTGCTGATGCAGTACCCATGCAGAAGATAAAAAATAACAATTTCCTAAGAAAGATGTTCACCCAGCAATCCAGAAAGCTTCATCATGTCGACCGGTTTCTTGCCGATCACTTTGGCAAGTTTAGCGTCAGGGTTGATGATCCGTTTGTTTTTGGGATCTTGCAGGTCGTGTTTTTTGATATAATCCCACATCTTTTTGACCGCTTCTGGACGAGAGAGTTCGGATTCGCCGGTGATTGCTTCTAATTCCTTAGAGAGCTTTTTCTTGGGTTGACCCGATTTTTTCTTCGTGGTTTTCTTCTTTTTACCCTTCTTCTCCACCTTAGCTGCTTTCGCCCCCTTTTTCTTGAAGCCTTTCTTCTTCACGTAGGCGGTTTTGGGATGATCGGGGTATTTCTCTTCGAGTTTGTCTAGGTCGTTGACGATCACGTCGCAGTCGGGAAAGTTAGAACAGGAGAAGAAGACTTTGCCGAAGCGGGAACGGCGGGCGACCATTTTTCCTTCGCAACCTTTTGCGGGGCAGGTGGGCATCTCTTCGGGAGGGATCTCATCTTTCTTGGGGATGTTGACGATGCCATTGCAGTCGGGGTATTTGCTGCAGCCGAGGAAGGGTCCAAATTTGCCAAAGCGCAGTTGCATGTCGCTTCCGCACTTGGAACATTTCTGCTCCCAGTCGAAGTTGGGCGCATAATCCTCTTTATTGAAGGTGAGGGCTTCGATGGGGACGGTGAAATCGCAATCAGGATAGCCGCTGCAGCCGTAGAAGTATTTGCGGCGCGACCAGATCTTTTGCAGTTTTTTACCGCATTTGGGGCAATCGAGATCGGTCATTTCCTTGGGGACGAAGGCATCCTTTTCGGCAGCTTCGACTGAAGGGATGAAGGCGGTCCAGAATTCGCGGATCAGCTCTTTCCAATTCTTCTGATTTTCGGCAACCCGCTCAAGTTCATCTTCCATCGCGGCGGTAAAGCCAATGTCCATGATCATTTGGAAACTGGTGTCGAGCATCTGGGCGATCACCATGCCCAATTCGGTGGGGATGAGTGTCCCTTTCTCTTTGGTGGTGTAGTCGCGGCTTTGGATTTTATTCATGATCGCCGCATAGGTCGATGGGCGGCCGATCCCTAAGCGTTCGAGCTCTTTGACGAGGGAGGCTTCGGTGAAGCGTGGCGGAGGACGGGTAAAGGCCTGTTCACTATTCACTTTTTTGAGGACGAGCGACTCTCCGACGCTAAGGAAGGGGAGCAGTTTGTCTTGCTCCTCTTTTTTTCCTTCTTCGGTTTCGGTTTGGTCGAATTTTTCCTCATATGCGGCTAGGAAGCCAAGGAATTTGATGGTTGAACCAGTGGCGCGCAGGACAATATTTTGGTCGGTCTCAATATCGCAAGAGACGGTGTCGTAGATCGCGGGGGTCATCTGGGAGGCGATAAATCTGCGCCAGATCAAGAGATAGAGTTTGTATTGATCGAGCGTTAGGTGATTTTTGATCGATTCAGGCGGGTGGTTTAAGTTGGTCGGACGGATCGCTTCGTGGGCATCTTGGGTGCTTTTTTTCGTCGTGTAGAAGTTCGGCTTTTCGGGTAAGTAGTCTTGGCCGTAGGTTTTTTTGACAAAGCCGCGCGCGGCATTGATCGCTTCCATTTCGACGCGCACTGAGTCGGTACGCATGTAGGTGATGAGTCCTTCTGCACCCTCTTTACCCAGATCGATTCCTTCGTAGAGTCCTTGTGCGATGTTCATGGTGCGGGCAGCGGAGAAACCAAAGTGGCGGCTTGCTTCCTGTTGCAACGTCGAGGTGATGAAAGCGGGGACGGGATACCGTTTTTTCTCCTTCTTATCGATGCTGCCGATTTTATAGGTGGCTTTTTTGAGTTTGCCAACCACTTGATCAGCGGTGGTTTTATCGGGAATTGTGAACCCTTTTTTCCCCTCTTCGAGGACTTTTTCAACGCGTAGATTGTCGACGCTATAGAGATTGGCGATGAAAGGGGGCTCATCTTTTTTTGTCTGCAGCAGGGCGCCGATATTCCAGTATTCGACAGGGACAAAGGCTTTGATCTCTTTTTCCCGGTCGACGACCAATTTCAAGGCAACTGACTGGACTCTTCCGGCGGAGAGGCCGCCATCGCGCGCGCCTTGCACTCGTCTGGTTAAGATCGGAGAGATTTTGTAACCGACGATCCGGTCAAGCAGGCGACGGGCTTGTTGCGCATCGACGAGGGCGATGTCGATTTCTCTTGGATTTTTGAGTGCTTCGGTGACAACATCTTTTGTGAAGGCGTTGAAGGTGACTCGCTTGAATTTGGTCCCTTTAGGCAAAATGGCGGCGATGTGCCAAGCGATCGCTTCCCCTTCTCGATCGGGATCGGGAGAGAGGATCACTTCATCGGCCTCTTTCGCCGCTTTCTTCAGCTTTTCGATCACTTCTTTTTTATCAGGAAGTACGGCATACTCAGGTTCAAAGTCATTCTCGACGTCAATCCCAAATCCTTTCTGGGGGAGATCGCGGATGTGACCGATCGACGAGGCAAAGGTATAGCCTGAGCCTAAAAATTTTTGCAGGGTTTTGATTTTCGTCGGAGACTCGACAATGATGAGCTTTTTTGCCATATAT
>JAGVJV010000218.1 GCA_020050965.1 Parachlamydiales bacterium | reverse complement strand
ATGCGGCGCTTTGCCTTTCCTTCTCGAGGGTAACTCTAACATTGACTTGGCCGCGCTGAAGCGATTCCTGGAGTAGTTTGCGGATTTCGACGTCGAGGAAAAGTAGTTCTCTAGGCAAATAGAGGTTCAGATCGAGTGTTTTTCGATTGACGGAATGGATCTCTACAGTCCACTTTTGTCCTTCGACTTCACTCGACATTGCACGGCTGTAAGCTGTCATGCTCCTGGTCATTTTTTCCTCCTCTAAATGTCATACGGTGGATAGGCGATGGTCCTAGCTCGGAAAGGGCTTTCAAATGTTTAGCTGTCCCATAACCTTTGTGATCTTTAAATCCGTATCCTGGATAAAGCCCATGATACCCTATCATGATGTTGTCTCTGGTCACTTTAGCGATGACGGATGCTGCTGCGATCGCCTGGACCTTAGCATCACCGTCCACAATACCTGCTGAGGGTATATCGATCGGCGGTGTATGGGGCCCATCCACGAGCAAAAATTGGGGCGTTTTGCGCAGCCGTTTCACCGCGCGCACCATCGCCTCTTGCGAAGCTCTGTGGATATTCAGTTCGTCAATTTCTGCCGCTTCGACCACTCCGATTCCATATTCTAGCCCCGGCTGTGAAATGAGCTCTTGGTAAAGGGAAAAGCGCTGCTCTTCAGTCAACTTTTTACTATCGTTGATCCCCCGGAGAATATACCCCTCGGGTAGGATACAGGCGGCGGCGACAACCGGTCCGGCTAAGGGGCCCCTTCCCACTTCATCGACACCGGCAATGATTTCAAACCCTTTTTCCCGCACCTCATGTTCGGTCGTACATAGGCGTTTTAAACGGATTGTTTCTTTCCGTTTTTTAACGCCTGATCTTTTAGACACATTTTACTCTGCGGTAGAAGTTTCAGCAGCCTGGAAGATCTCAGGTCCGACCTGTTTCATCAGGCGCTCTTTAATCTTAGCTTTCTTACCGGAGAGTCCTCTCAAGTGGTAGAGTTTACCGCGGCGAACTTTTCCGCTCTTCTCTACCTCGATCTTGGCCACTCTTGGGCTGTGAATAGGGAATACCCGCTCCATCGCTGAACCATAGGCGACGCGGTACATCGAAAAGGTCTCGGAGATCCCATGTCCTTTGCGGGCGATGACGACGCCAGTAAAGACCTGAGTACGTTCCTTCTCCCCTTCAATAATGCGGTAAGAGACGCTAATAGTATCTCCCACTTTGAATTCTGGGAGATCTTTTTTCATGATCGCCCCTTCTAATTCATCTATGACTTTTGCCTGTTGCATTTTCTATGCTCCTAGTTTTTTTTAATCCTTGTTCTTTTCGCCACTCTTCAATTTCGCGATGATTGCCGCCGAGGAGCACCTCTGGAACAACCATCTCTTCAAACTTTTCGGGGCGGGTATATTGCGGACCCTCTAAAATCCCCTCTTGGAACGAATCCTTCGTTGCTGCCTCTTCATGTCCCAGTACCTCTGGGATGAAGCGGACCAGTGCATCGACGACCACAATCGCAGGCAAACAGCCATTGGTGAGGACATAATTGCCGATGCTAATCTCTTCGTCAACCTCGCTCTCGATGATCCGCTGATCGATCCCTTCGTAATGTCCACAGAGGAGGATCAGGTGCGGATATTGGCTAAGCTCGGCACATTTTTTGGCATCGAGTGTCCGGCCTTGAGGCGAGAGGTAGATCACATGCGAATTTTCCCTCTTTCGGTCCCGAATCGCCCGCACACATGGGCCCGGCATCATCACCATTCCCGGTCCTCCCCCGTAGGGGCGGTCGTCGACTCGCCTATTCTTTCCTTCAGCAAAGTCCCGAATATCGACCAAGTTGATCTGGATCAGTCCCCTCTCCCTTGCCCTCTTCAAGATGCTCACATCAAAGGGTCCTCGAAAATAATCGGGAAAAAGGGAAAGGATGTCGATATCCATTACTTGGCTACAGCCGCAGCCTTCTTCCGACGGCTCTCACGTCGCTTAGTAGCCTCTTTCACTTTTCTCGCTTCGCGCTTTTCGTTCCACTCTTTAATCACATGAGGGGCAACGCGGGCAAGCAACATTTTCGCCTCTGGGCTCATTTCTGCACCGAGGCTTAGCCAATGTGCTGTCCTTTCAGCGTTCACGAGCGCATTGTTCTCTTTTAAGAATGGATCGTACCACCCTAAGTTTTCCAGATATTTCCCATCGCGCTTCACTCTGCTTTCACAAGCAACTAAGCGGTAGGTTTGGCGATTGGCGCGCCCTTGTTGGCGCAACCGGATCTTTACTGCCATGACATTGTCTCCTTTATATTTGGCATCGATTTCCCTAATTTCGGCATCGATTTGCACAATTTTTTCAAATTTTTAAATCCTTTGACGAGGCGATTGACATCGTCAATCGTGGTTCCACTCCCCAGCGCTATACGGCGACGGCGGCTCGGCTCTAGTTCTACCCGTTCTTCTCGCTCCTTAAGCGTCATCGATTGGATGATTGCCTCGGTCTTTTTAAACTCTTTTTCCGGAAGCTCTAAATCGCCTAGTTGCGACATTCCGGGAACCATCTTCAGCAAGCTCTTCAATGAGCCCATCTTCTTCATCATTCCCATCTGCTTCAAATAGTCGTCGTAGGTGAAAGAGGCCTTGCGCAATTTTTTCTCTAGATCGGCGCTTTGCTTCTCGTCGATGTGCTCTTCGGCTTTCTTGACTAGGTTGATCACATCGCCCATTCCCAAAACACGGTCAGCCATCGATTGGGGATTAAAGACCTGCAGATCTTCAATCTTCTCCCCTACCCCTTCAAACTTGAGCGGTTTCTGTGTCACTTCGGTGATCGAAATGGCCGCTCCTGCGCGGGCGCTTCCATCGAGCATGGTGAGTACAGATCCGGTGATTCCCAGGGTCTTATCAAATTCTTGCGCTGTCTTCACAGCATCTTGTCCGGTCGTCGCATTGGCGACAAAGAGGATTTCATGTGGTTTTAGGTTGGTCTTTAATGTCTCTAGCTCTTTCATCAGCGCTTCGTCGATATGGAGTCTTCCCGCCGTATCGACAATCAGCACATCAAACGCTTCTCTTCGCGCTTTGTCGATCGCACCACTTGCTACTTTCAGCGGCTTATTCTCTCCATCGATAGCAAACACATCGACGCCGATCTTCTCGCAGAGTAATTTTAGCTGCTGCACAGCGGCGGGTCTTTGCAAATCGCAAGCTGAGACGAGCACTTTTTTATTCTTTTTCTTCAAATGCGCTGCCAGCTTGGCAGTGGTGGTTGTCTTACCAGATCCCTGCAGACCGCACATCAAAATCACGCTTGGGTGACCAGTTAAATTGAGCTCTGCTTCCGACTTGCCCATTAAGGCGATCAGCTCTTCGTGAACGACTTTGATGAATTGCTGGCCAGGTGTCACCGATTTGATGGCTTCATTGCCGACCACTTTCTCTTTCACCCGTTTGACAAACTGTGAGGCGACCGAATAGTTGACGTCGGCATCGAGTAGGGCCAGTCGGACCTCACGCACGGCGTCAGAAATATTCTCCTCGGTCAAATTTTTTTTGCCGCTCAAGGAAGAAAAGAGGGTCGTAAATTTTTGGCTAAGTAAATCAAACATAATTAGATTATCAAGTATATGGGAAATTTGTTTGGATTGCAAGAGGGATTAGTGTTGTCAAGCAGATTTTTTATCCACCAATAGCCCGAGCTTCAAAGTGGCAAATACACAGCTGGCCCCGATCGCGATTGCCAGCCACCCCGCAATAAACGCAGAAGCTAGCACCCCGCCGCAGATCTGGATAATCGTAATGCTCATGAGCGATGCCCCACCCCGCCCTATCCGGGAGCACATCCCGTCGATCACCAGCTTCCCCTGCATTTTTTCCAGGGAAGGAAGT
>JAGVJV010000199.1 GCA_020050965.1 Parachlamydiales bacterium | reverse complement strand
GACCCCAGAGAGAATCTTAAGCGCCACTTCTGCCTATTTTGGCATTAGGGTGGACGATATTTTGGGCAAATCGCAAGCCAAAGAGGTCACTTTCCCACGCAAGCTGGCGATGTTCCTCTGCCGCAAAAAACTTGGGCTCCCCTTCCTAACCATTGGGAAGATATTTGGCCGAGATCACTCCACTGTGATGTCGAGCATCAAGTGCATCGAAGAATCCTCCGAAGAGATCGAGGAAGCCCTTGAGAAGATCGAAATTAAAATTTTTAATAATATATAAGTAAAATTATCTACAATTGACTTAATTATCTTTTTATTATAAAATGTTAAGAAATTATAAAGGATAATATGCTTTGTTCTGGCATAAAAAGATTAGCTAGTCAAATTGCTCTCGATCCCATCCCCTATGTGACAGCCAAATTTAGCTTTTCAGGGATCGGGAAGCCCCGCATCTATGAAACTGCCCAGGAGCTTTTTGGTCAAAAAATTATTAGGACGAAAAATCGGGGGGTCGAGCCTGGATTTATCGCCCAGAAGGTGTGGACGGAAAACGACGACAAGAAATTATTTGACAAAGAGCATAAATTCCACAAAGAAGCAGTAAAGTTCATTGGCAAAGAGGATATTACGGGGCACTACGATGAAGTGACCGAGCATCTGACACTGGTACTGCCAAAATTTAAAAAAGAACACTGGTGGAAACTGCACTATACTGAACCTCTTTTTGGCAAAGTGATGGTCGATTACGCTCAGGCTAAAAATTTAGTCCATCTCTTAAGCACGGCAGAAACTCCTCGAGAAAAGAACATCGCAGCGCTGATGGAGGTGCTTTCTAACGATATATTCACGATTCTTGGCTTCGGCGGTCAAAAGCTCACTTTAAGATTAGCCAAATACGAAAGTGGCTACCCGATGTTTTTACTAGATGGCACCGAGGTCATGGGGCCAAATGGCGAAAAATTTCAAACTCTCAGCTCAAGCAAAGCAATTCTGAAGGGGCCAAATGGGCAAGGGCGGATTCGGGGCAATAGTCTTCTCGATCCAGAGACAAATCAGATGGTGCCGATCGATGAAGCAAAACTAGGTTCTTCTCTCTTAAAAGCTCTGCTGCTTGGCGATCGTGACAAGGTGGGCAAACTGGGTGAGAATCTGGGTTATGTTGTCATCGATGGGAAAGCAGTCCTGATGAATATCGATCCTGGTAAATCGCTTGAAAAACCTTGCTGGTGGCGCGTCGACAGGATGATCGGTTATGTTCTTGGAAATGGGAAATATGAGAGGCCAAAAGTCAAAGCAGATATTCGATCGGACGCGATTTTTGATCTGGCGATCAGCCCCAAGGATTTCTTTACAGGCGGCTATATCAATTTTTCCATTTTTAATGACACACCGCTAGCAGATCGCATTCAAGGGATTAAGGATATTCAAGAAAATTGGCCCAAAATTGTCGCTCTGTTTGATGGGTACTGCAAATTTTTCAAAGAATATGAAGAGCTGCTAGATCCCCATCGTTCGACCTTTGACAAACCTATTCACAAAGAAATATCAGAGCAATTTCAGCGGCTGCGAGCGAGAATGCTGCTGTTTGTCGATATTCTTGGCGAGCGAGCCAAGCTTTCTAGAGATGAACTTAATTTTCTCGATAATTTGGAAAAACTGACCTCCCCAACTACCAAGAAGGCTCATGTCGAGGGAACAGAAAAAGAAATCGAGCTTAAGTATCTGCGTCTTGTCAATCCTCAGAAAAATCGGATTGAATGGTCATTAGAAAATTCGATTCTTACTTTCGTAGCAAAAGATCCAGCTCAATTTGAACAGATCACCAGTACTTTATATGAATTCATCCATTCTACTGGTGGTCCTTCGGTACAAATCCGCTCTATGCCCGATCATGGAAAAATCAAAGGTGAAGTGCAATTTTATGGGGGGCTCCCTTTCAATATCTTTACGCATGACAATGTAGCGGCTTTCAAGAAAGAGGAACCCATTGAAGTGATACCTCTTCCAGAAGAAATTAATCTGACAATGAGAATTAGATTGATCGCTTATGCTGTTTTTTCTGCTATTTGGGAAGCAATAAGAGCGCTCTTCGTTTCTGAAAAGCGCTCTTCTACACAATTAAATCTTGATGAAGCGCTCGGTTCCACCTGATGGGCCTTGAGGACCTTGTGGACCGCGCATAGGGCCGCCTGGAGTATGAGGCGCTTCTCTGGGGACTTCTTTTCCTTCAGAGATATCTTTAGCTTTTTTACGCCATTTTTCCACTGCTTCGACGAAGACAGGAGCAAAGCGGCATAGTGCTTTTGCATCTGTTCCTGGACCCATTTCGATGATCGCATGCATCAGAATCAGCTCTTCTGGAACGGCAACGCCGATTCCACCACCGGCCATCTGGCCGCCGAGCATCGAACCTTCGAGCAATGCTTCATAGAGCTTGAGCAGCATTTTTTGGTCTTTTGGAAGTCCATCGAGAATGGGAGAATAGAGATAGAGTCGATCGGAATTGGGTTCATAGGTCAAGTGGAGAGAAAAGGTATTATCAATACCAAGAATACATGTGTGGTTTTCATCAAAAACCAGCCCCTCTAGATTGAGTTCCTTCCCAAATTCCTTCAAATTCTGCTTTGCATTTTCTAATGACATTTACTGTCCTCCTTTATCTACTATGAAGAGTTTCCCAAGGAATCATAAAAAGTGCAACAAAAAATTTCCTTTAAAATATTTTTTTGCTATACCTGCCCTATGGAAGAATTTATCATCAGCCCAGGAAATCCAACCCCTTTAGGCTCTAGCGTTCAAGGAGATGGGATCAATTTTGCCCTTTACTCAGCCTCGGCATCCGAGATCATCTTGTGCATTTTTTCGGAAAAAAATATATTCCCAGTAAAAGAAATCACGCTAGATCCTTCCAGCAACAAAAAAGACAATGTCTGGCACGTTCACGTAAAAAATCTACCGCCAGATAGCTACTATGCCTACTTAATCGACAGCCAGTGGGCTATCGACCCTTATGCCAAGCAGCTCAATACCCCGAAGGTCTGGGGCAAGAAGAATTATGGATCGATTCTGTGCAAGGTCTATCCAGACTTAAGTTTTGACTGGGGAAATGATGCTCATCCACAGATCCCTTTCCAAGATCTTTGCATTTACGAAATGCATGTGCGGGGCTTTACTCAAGACATAAGCAGCGGAGTCAAAAATCCAGGTACTTTCCTTGGTGTGATCGAGAAAATCCCCTATTTAAAAGAGCTCGGGATAAATGCGG
>JAGVJV010000293.1 GCA_020050965.1 Parachlamydiales bacterium | reverse complement strand
TTCAGAGCGATGATTTGCCGAAATAGAGACCGCTTCGATGACCATTGCCGTGCAATTTCGATCAACACTTTGCGGATCTTCGATGACCTGGTAACTCCGCTTTTCTCCATCAGGTTTATATAAAAGGGTCACCTGCCCCCTCTCCTGCCCTTCTTCATCCCTGATCCGATTTTTAAGAGCGATGATGGTCCCATTGACTTTCATGCTCGTGAGAAGAATCTTCATTCCAGGCGATGCAGGAGCGGTTTTTAATCCCATTGAATCTTCCAAGATCCCTTCAGGACCTGGAATATCAAGCCTCCTCGCCTCCTCTTGGAGATATTGCACCGACCTTGCTGACAACTGACGCCTCGCATGCTTGATCAATTCTCTAGCACCACCTGTAGTGAGCCCAACCAATTTTTTCGGGTCGTTAGCCTCGACAAGTTTGAGCTCTTTCTTCTCAATTGAAAGATTTGAGTCTTTGGTGACGGTCAAAATATACCCGTAGAAAATTGGAGCTAAGGCGGAAGGAACTTCGAGAGCCAAGGAGACAGAATTCTGCTGGATGAGCTCCTCCAATTTAGGGACAACCTGCTCCAAAGATTCTATGACCTTCGGATCTGCAGCTTGAGCACAGTAATAAGCAGCACGGATCTGGCAGGCATTTTCCCCCACCAAAGGATCGAGGGTATCTCCTCGAATGAAAGCTTGGATCGCCGCAATGGCCAAGCTAATCACCCCAATGTGCTTTTTTATGTCACCCGGAAGTGATTTTTTATCTATTTTAGCTTCCCCACGGGGAATTAATTCCTTAATTGAAATCATATGTTCTCCATAAATTTTTAAAATAATCTTTACGTCGCAGGCCTTAAGGCGAGCGCTCTTATTTCGTTTTATGGACAGAGTCAAAGACTTAAATGAATTTTAAAGACAAAGAGCAAGACTCTTGATGTCCAAAAAACTGTAATTAGTAGCTGTAGTTAGATTAAAAGAGAGTTAGCCCAGCAGGCTAAACATACCCAGAAGAAAGGGCATAAAAGGAAGGGAAGATTTTTGATGGATGGATGAATGAGAACAACTCGCTCTCGGCTTGTCTGGTATTTGTATATTCATAATAAACCTCTGTTGTTTAGCGCTTCAAATGCGCTTTCTATAATTATACTTATACAGCCAATTAAAATTCAAGAAAAAACTAGAAAAAATAGAAAATTCGGTAGATACTCATTCCCATGGACAATTTCCACACATTATTACATGAAAAGTTTGGGATGGAGGCCTTTCGCCCTGGGCAACTTGAGGCGATGCAGGCCCTGATGGAAAAAAATCGGCTCCTCTGCATCCAGCCCACAGGGTACGGCAAATCGCTTCTCTATCAACTCCCCTCGTGTCTTCTCGGCGGCCTCACTTTAGTTGTCTCCCCTCTTTTGGCCCTAATGCGCGATCAGATCGATCAGCTCACTCACCGTTTTCAGATTACTGCAACAACCATCAACAGCGACCAGACTGAAGAAGAGAATGCCATCGCTCGCAACAAAGTCCTCTCCGGCCAGGTGCAAATCCTCTTCACCTCTCCTGAACAGCTCGACCACATCGATCGTTTTGATTTTCTACTGCAGCTACCGATCAATCTACTTGTCATTGATGAGGCCCACTGCATCTCCACCTGGGGACACGATTTTAGGCCCAGCTACCGGTGCATCCTCAAATTTAGCCGCGCCCTCAAAGAGGCCCGTCCCCAGCTCAAGATCCTCGGCCTCACAGCAACAGCAGATAGCCGCGCAGAAAAAGACATTGCGGGTCAGCTCTCCTCTCCTGATGAGCCCGTTTTTGTCTGGCGCGAGAAAATGGATCGCCCCAACATTCACCTCTCGGTGTTGCCAGTCGTTGGAATCGCAAGCAAGCTCGCCCTCTGCGAGCAATTGATTCAACAGCTCTCAGGACACGGCCTCATCTACTGCGCGACCCGTGAAAATGCGGAGCTTGTCGCCGAATATCTGCAGCTACGGGGGCTTTCGATCATCGCCTACCATGCAGGCCTTGAGTCGGAAGAAAAGCGGAAAATCCAAGACGGTTTTTCGAAAAACAGCTACAGAGTGATCGCTGCGACAACAGCCCTCGGAATGGGAATCGACAAGAAAGACCTGCGTTTCGTCATCCATTTCGACATTCCTGGATCCATCACCTCCTACTACCAAGAGGTGGGCCGCTCGGGTCGCGATGGTCAAAAAGCGGAAGGAATTTTGATCTACGACACAGCCGATCGGAAAGTGCAAGACTACTTCATCGACTCTGCTCTGCCAAGCGAGGCCGATTTCCAGTCAGTCCTTACAACGGTCGAATCTGCCGCAGAGCCGCCCCACCTCACGGCAATTAAACGGTTGACCGGTCTTCATCCCACCCGTGTGACAATTGTCCTTGCAGAACTTGTGGAACAGCAATTCTTGCGCAAGGAAAGCCTCAAAGGAACGCAGGTCTATTTCACCGAAAGCCAAAAAAAATCGCTCGATTTAAGCCGCTACACAACCCAGCATCTAGTCAAGACGGAAGAACTCAGCAAAATCCTCGCCTATGCCGAACAAAAAGAAGAATGCAGAATGGCCCTTTTGCGAAGCGCTCTTGGTGATCTCGCTGCAACAGCATGTGGACGATGTGATATCTGTCTGCATCGAGAGCCTCCCGTTCTTCCCGATGCAAGTGCCGCACAAGGATGGCTTGCGATGCGCCCAGTTCCGATTGCTGGTGCAAGAACAAGTTCGATTTCACCGGGCCTCAGCCTATTGGATGGCAAAATGCGCTCTCCCCTCTTTTCTCGCTTTATGAAACACAGAGCAGAATCAGAAGAAGTAGACCAAGAGCTATTAGAGCTGCTCTTCAAACAGGCCGAAACTTTACCGAGGCCGATCGGAGGCATCGTCCCAGTCCCCTCTAAGACCTGGAAGGCCCAAATGGCCTATGCCAAGGCCCTTGCCGACCATTTTAACGTCCCTCTCCTAGCCGATCTGCTGACCTGGAAAGACCAACCCGAAAAAAGACAAGGCGAGCTGCTCAACAACGACCAGAGACACCACAACGTGCACCAAAAGATGCAGGTGCAATTCTTTGAAATCCCTCAAGGAGCTCTGATCCTGTTTGATGACTATATCGGCTCTGGAGCGACCATTAAGGAAGGGGCGCGGGCGCTGCGCAAGTACTTTGACAACCCCTTTATCCCCCTCACGATAGCTGCAGTGAAGTGGCGCCTGGGGCAAAGTGGCTTTATTTAATCACAAGTCCTTAATTATCAACCAACTTTCCCAAAAGCTGCAAATGTACATTTTAGGATATATAACATTGAAAAAAAAAAATCCTAAATGTTACATTTGTATCATTAAGGAGCATAGAAATGAGTTATTTTTTTGGAAGGAAAGAGGAACTTAATCGCCTATCGCGCTTAAGGAGATTAAAAAAGGCTTCCCTAGTCATAATCAAAGGAAGACGAAGAGTAGGAAAAAGCACTCTCGTGGAAGAATTTGCTAAATCCAAAAAATTGATCTCTTTATCAGGCCTTCCCCCATCTCCCGGGATTTCAGAACAAAAACAGAGGGATGAATTTGGAGATCAACTTTGCGTTCAATTGGGACTGCCCCGTGTGACCTTCTTAACCTGGTCGGATGCTTTCAGATTTCTTGGTTCAAAGATTCAAAATGAGGAAGTTATTGTTCTATTTGATGAAATTTCCTGGATGGGAGGGTTAGATCCTAGTTTTTTAGGATCGTTAAAAACATGGTGGGATCAGGAGGGAAGTAAAAAGCAGGGATTAATTCTTATTCTTTGCGGTTCGATTTCAACTTGGATTGAAAAAAATATTATTAAGAGTACAGGTTTTGTAGGAAGAATTACATTGGTTATCCATTTAAAGCCTCTTTCAATACAAGAGTCAGTCGCCTTTCTCCGAAAAAAAGGATTTATGGGATCGACCTATGAAATTCTAAAGATCTTATCTATTACGGGAGGAATTCCGTGGTATTTGGATCTAATAGACCCGAAAGAATCTGCAGACCAAAATATTTATGCACTTTGTTTTGAACCAGCAAATCAATTGATCAATGAATTTCAAACAATCTTTCACGACCTCTTCGAAAAGAAAGGGGAAATATACCGTAAAATTTTATTAGTTCTTGTTGATGGAATGAAAACAAGGCAGGAAATACGAGATCTTTTAATGCTAGATGAAGGAGGGGCATTAAGCAATTATCTCAATAATTTAGTAGCTGCAGGTTTTATTTCGGAGCACTATAAATGGTCATTAAAAACAGAATCAATCGGGAAACAAAAACTCTATCGACTAAGCGATTGCTTTCTGAGGTTTCAACTCAAGTACGTTGAACCCTATCGAGATCTCATTGAGCAAGGTTCATATAAAAAAGCTGCAACAGGGAAACTTCCTGGATGGGATTCGATTATTGGCTTCCAACTTGAAAGTCTGCTTCTGACAAATCGACTTTTTCTTTTTAACGCGTTAGGATTGGATCCTTCAGTAGTAGTTTGCGATAACCCTTATTTTCAGACTCCTACTACTAGAAGAAGGGGCTGCCAGATCGATTATTTGATTCAAACTAAAATGAATAGCGTAATTATATGCGAGTTTAAGTTCAGTAAAAACGAATTGAACTCATCTGTCCTAGGTGAATTAAAAGAAAAGTCGAACAGACTCTCAATCCCCAAAGGTTTTGGAAAAGCACTAGCCCTTTTTCATATTGGTGGAGTATCGGCAAAAATAGAAGAAAGTCCCCTCCTGTACCGCATAGTAGATCTAAGAGATCTTCTAGAAGATCCCGCACTATCTCAATCGCAATAATTCAAAAAAATCGAGGACTTCTATCCCTTCAAAAGTCTCGAAGTGGAAATGGGCATGTGAAAAATCTTGACCCTTTGTGTAGCGATTGGGGATGGCGATGGTCTTGCAACCGGCAGTCACTGCAGCGGTTACTCCTGGGCTGCTATCTTCGATGGCGATACACTCCTCAGGAGCTACACCTAGAAGTTTGGCAGTCTTTTGATAGACATAAGGTTTAGGCTTATTGGTCCCTTCCGGGTCCTGGTATTCGTGCAATTCATCTTGGCCTGAAAGGATCACATCAAAAAATGGCTCGATCTGATGATGTCTTAAATTTCTCAGAATTTCTTGTTTACCGGCCCCAGAAGCCACCGCGAGCTTCAGCCCTAGGAATTCCCTTACTTGAACTAAACGATGCAAAAATTCCATCGTCGGAGCGATCGGAGCGATTCCTCTCAATTGCGTTTGATGAAAATACTCTACCTTGTCTCGGAGGATCTCCTGGGCACAATCATAACCTGTCAGATCATTGGCTCGCTCTGCTACGAAGCGTTCGCCCCGTCCTGCAAATTTTGTAGTATAGTCTTCAGCACTCAAGTCATATCCAAATTTAGCAAAAGCGTAGCGCCAGCCTAAATAATGGACCTCTTCACTATCAACTAAGGTGCCATCACAATCAAAGATAATTGCCTTTGGATACATAGGGTATATTATTATTGAAAATGGTTTTTTATTCTAGGTCATCGGCCAACTTTTGATTCATCGTGGGTACAAGAACAAACCGCCGAATCCCAAAAATAACTGCAAAGAGCAAAACGACGATCCCGATCCCCTCCCATAAGTGAGGAAGATGCCCTTGGAGAATGTAGACAAACAGCACGCCAAATACAGTCTCAAAAATCGTCAGCTGGCCGGCCAAAGAGACGGGCAGGCGTAATGAGGCACGGTTCCATAGGAAACTCCCCAGCCAAGAGCAGAGTACTCCTAAAATAGCGCTGCC
>JAGVJV010000137.1 GCA_020050965.1 Parachlamydiales bacterium | reverse complement strand
AGCAGTCCAGGACGGACGTTCTACACCCACATCTCCGACCAATACGCGCCATTCAACACCAAGATAGTCAATGTCGGCGTACGAGATTCAACCTATGTACTTGATGGCTTGCTATACCACGAATCCGACTTGCGGATCGAGGAACACTATACTGATACGGCTGGCTTCACCGATCATGTCTTCGCTCTAATGCATCTGCTGGGCTTTCGTTTTGCACCGCGTATCCGCGATTTAGGCGATACAAAACTGTACCTGCCCAAGAGTGATTCTACATTCGATACCCTCAAGCCGATGATCGGAGGCACACTTAATATTAAGCATATTCGATCGCATTGGGAAGAAATCCTGAGGCTTGTCACGTCAATCAAGCAAGGCGCTGTGACCGCCTCGCTGATACTCCGCAAACTCGGTAGCTATCCTCGACAGAATGGACTAGCCATCGCCCTACGCGAACTTGGCCGCATCGAACGTACGCTCTTTATTTTGGATTGGCTGCAAAATGTGGAGCTGCGCCGCCGCGTACATGCTGGGCTCAATAAGGGCGAGGCCCGCAATGCTCTTGCCAGAGCCGTGTTTTTTTACCGTTTGGGTGAAATTCGGGATCGCAGTTTCGAGCAGCAACGCTACCGTGCGAGCGGTCTCAACTTGGTGACCGCAGCCATCATTTTGTGGAACACAGTTTACCTAGAGCGTGCCACCAACACGTTACGCAGTCAAGGGCAACTAAAAGACAGCACAATGCTACAGTATCTTTCGCCATTGGGGTGGGAACACATCAATTTAACTGGTGACTACCTTTGGAGGACCAATGCCAAAATAGGAGCAGGCAAATTCAGGCCGCTGCGCCCGCTGCCCTCGAGGTAACGGTCCCACGAAGAAAATGTAAAAAATCGTACGCTAAGACATTAAAGACACAAAATGAAGGTGTCAAAGGAAGCCATTGAAAGACAATAACCGGAAAACGACCTCATTAAAGACTCAAGAGTTGACTATCTCAAATCAAACCGTGACAAAGGCTGTCTTTTGATTAAAATCGATTTCGCTGCATTCTAGACATGTTTAAGCAGCAAAAGCCCTTAGCGTACGATTTTTTACAAATTCTGAGGCGACCCCTACAAGGCAAATTGCCGGGATGCCGACCGGCAGCGGCAAAACCGTAATTTTTTCCATGGTAGCTAAGGAATTGCATGTCAAGACTTTAGTTATCGCACACAGTGAGGAATTGCTCGCTCAGGCGGCAAACAAATTTCGCATGATTTGGCCAGAGGCAACTATCGGCTTTGTGCAGGGTGAAAATGACGATACTGATGCGATGGTGGTGATCGCCTCGATTCAGACCGCTAGCCGATCCAATCGCTTGCAGAAGCTCATCCAGCAAGACTTCCGACTTTTAATCATCGACGAATGTCATCACTCCACGGCGCCCAGCTATAAGAGGGTTATCGAGGAACTGGGATTTATGACTGGTGATAGAAGTAAACTATTACTCGGAGTGAGTGCAACCTTAAAGAGATCCGACGGGGTCGGGCTTGGGGATATCTTCGAAAAGATCGTCTTCCAATGCAGTTTAGCAGCTTTGATCCGGGGCGGATATCTTTGCTCTTTGACGGGGCGCCAGATCGTTACAAAAATAGACTTGAGAAATGTTGGTACTAATCTCGGGGATTTTGTCACTGGGGAACTATCTAGAGCGATTAATACAAGAGCCCGCAATGACTTAATCGTAAAGAATTTTAAGGAGTTCGCGGCAGATCGCAACAGAGTTGTCGCATTCTGTGCGGATGTTGCACATAGCATAGACCTAGCATCTAGTTTCAATGAGAGCGGCATACCAGCCGCTGCGATTTATGGTGCGATGGATGACGATCAGCGCAAGCAGACATTGGCAGACTTTGCATCGGGGAAAATCCAAATCCTCTGCAATTGCGCCATTTTGGTCGAGGGATTCGATCAGGAAGACGTCGACTGTATCATCTTGGGCAGGCCAACAAAATCTGAGGGGCGTTATTTGCAAATGGTCGGTAGGGGATGCAGACTACACCCGGCGAAACAAAATTGTCTTATCTTGGATTTTGCCGACAATTGCTCTCGTCATAGTATTTGCAGCTTTAAAAATTCTCTGGACGGAGCGATTTCTCATTTATTTGACGATGGAGCCGCTTGCGATGTCGAGGAAGATGATGAGTCATCCATAGACGAAACACAAGAAAATAGAGCGGTTGTAGAGGCTCCGATTTTTGTGGACAACGTCAAAACTATAGAATTCTTCGACCGGTCCGTATTTTCATGGAATAAAGTGGGTTCTGCATGGCATCTCACATTAGGTTTTGGTCGTGACGTCTGGCTGCGTGAAATTAAAGGTGGCTTCGCCGTAGTTGCCCATTTCAATGGGAAAGTCATTAATCTCTCCGATCGTCCCCTCTCACTATCTTACGCCATTTCGACTGCGGAAAGTTGGTGTAGAGAGCAACCCGATGGGAGTTCTTGGGCGCAAAAATCTGCACCGTGGAGATCAGAGCCAGCCACTCAGAAGCAGTTGGATACTCTAGCTCGGAACGGCTTCAGTTTTGGGCATGGAGTCACTAAAGGACAGGCTGCTGAGCTTTTGGATACGAAATTCAATGCGGCACCAACTCCAAAACAGCTCTTTTATCTGAAGGTCAATGGTATTAAATATCCACCTGGAATAACAAAGTTCCAGGCTCGAGATCTGATTGCAAAAGAAAAAAAAATAGTGTAAAGAAATTATTTGACAGAAGTAAAGAGGTATATACAAATGGATCACAACTCGAATAAATTAATTCAGTTCTTGCTTGCGGCAAGCGAAATCAAGGAGGCTTTTGATCAGGAACTGTACTGGAAAAACCCAGAATATTATCGATCTCTAGGTCCCGCGTATGGGCAATTAGCCTTGGAGGTATTTAAGGAAGTGAATCCCCCTCTAGATTGGTGCTATGTCCTCACTCGTTCGAAAAGTGTTGACGCTACTCCAGATGAACTGGCTTTTTGGCAGGATGATCAAGCTATTTTAGTCCTACGTGAATCACTGGAAAATGAAGGGTGTTTTTATGCCAGCGCCTAAGGGAAATCAATACAGCGTCGGGAATCGTGGTGGTGCTCCGGAAAAGTATTCTCAAGCATGGCTTAAAAAAGAGGCAGAAGCGCTTGAGGAATGGATGAAGAAGCCCGAGTCGATCTACTTCAAAAGCTTTGCGCTGGAAAGGGGCTATCACCCAAATCGACTGGCTGAATTCGCAGAGAAAAGTGAGGCGTTAGCTGAGGTGTACGCATTATCTAAAGATTGGCAGGAATGTAGATTAGTCAATTACGGTTGCTTCAATAAGATCAATAGTGGGATATGCAAATTCATTTTAGCTAATCACCATGGCTTCTCAGATAAGACAGAGATCTCCGGCAATGCTGCGAATCCGTTGTCCTTTTTGCTGACTACTTTAGACGGAACCTCAAAAGAACTGATTCATGATAAAGACCAATCCGAATGATCTTGCTTTAGCCCAAAAGCGTCTTGGCGATCCATTGTGGCGATTAAACAACTTGTATAACGTCATAGACAAGCAAGGGAATAAGACTCGGTTTGTGCTCAATTGGGCCCAACGAGAGCTTTATCAAAACATGTGGTATTGTAATATTGTTTTAAAGGCAAGGCAGTTGGGAATTTCGACATTTATTTGTCTTTTATTTCTAGATCGCTGCCTTTTTAATTCTAACATTAGCGCCGGCATTATTGCACACACTTTAGAGGACAGCGAAATGATGTTCCGGAGGGTGAAGTTTGCCTACGACAATTTGCCTATAGAGCTTCGAGAAATGCTCCCAGCTTCCGTGGATAGGGTGCGAGAGCTTTCATTTGCCAATGGCTCTAGCATCCGCGTGGCAACTAGCTTGAGAGGTCAGACGCTGCAATATTTGCACATCTCCGAATTCGGAAAACTCTGCTCAAAATTCCCGGACAAGGCGAGGGAGATTATGACCGGATCGATCAATACGCTCGCAGCCGGCAAGTATTGCTTTATTGAATCGACGGCCGAGGGAAAAGAGGGCCCCTTCTATGATCTCTGCAAGAGGGCGCAAAATATGCATGCCTCGGAAGAAGAGCTTACACCATTGGACTTTAAGTTCTTCTTTTTCCCCTGGTGGAAAGAACCGGCCTATCGCATTTATTCACATGTTCAGATCCCCAATGATATGAGGGAGTATTTCGATTCTTTGCTCGCTAAGGGAATCAGCTTATCGAATGAGCAAAAGAGCTGGTACGTAGCGCGCTATACAACGCAGGGCGACGATATGCAGCGAGAATATCCCTCTACGCCTGAAGAATCGTGGCAAAGTACCGAGGCTGGACTTTACTATGGCAAGCACATGATAGAGGCTAGAATCGAGAAAAGGATCAGTCGTATCGCATACGACAAAACGGTTCCAGTTTTTACAGCATGGGACCTCGGCTTCAACGATAGCACCTCTATTTGGTTCTTCCAGCTGGTGGGCAAGGAGATCCATCTGATCGACTATGTTGAGGGCTCTGGCGAATCTTTAGCTCATTGGTTAGGGGTTGTGAAGTCAAAGCCATATGTTTATCAAAGGCATTTGGGCCCACATGACATCATGGCCCACGAATATTCATCTGGCATGACGAGACAAGCCTCTGCGCGAAAGATGGGCATAGATATTACGCCTGTGCCAAAGCTTGATCTGATTGAAGGAATAGATCAGACGAGGAACATCCTTAATCGATGCTGGTTCGATGAGGAGAAGTGTCAGCAGGGAATAAGAGCACTAGAAGCCTATAAAAAAGAATGGAACGATCGTGATGGATGCTGGCAAAGTCAGCCTCGACATAACTGGGCAAGTCACGGTGCTGATGCATTTCGAACGTTAGCTACCGGTTTACATATTGTAGGTGACCGGAGCCTCACACCACAAGACTTAGAGAAGATGCGCTTGGAGAGATCGGAAGAGCGTCGT
>JAGVJV010000301.1 GCA_020050965.1 Parachlamydiales bacterium | reverse complement strand
AGGGGGAACATTAAGCGAATATTTGGAGGATTTGGTTGAAACGGGTTATATCGCTCAAGATAATACTTGGAATATCAAAACCTGTACTGAATCCAATTTATGTAAATTTCGACTCAGGGATAACTATCTCCGTTTTTATCTTAAATATCTAGAACCACTGCGCACTCAGATTGAGAAGAACAGGGTTGTGACTCCCCCAGCTTGGACAACAATTATGGGAATTCAATTTGAGAATCTAGTTCTAAATAACTTTCTTCGAGCCTATGAACTCCTTGGGATAAATCCAGGGGAAGTGATTTTTGACAACCCCTATTTCCAACGTCCAACGAAAAACTATCCTGGTTGCCAGGTCGACTATTTAATTCAAACAAAGTTCAATACTCTTTACCTTTGCGAAATCAAATTTTCTAAATCTCCTATCGGACTATCTGTAGTGAAAGAGGTACAACAAAAAATGGATCGACTAGCAAAACCTAAAAACTTTTCTATTCGTCCTGTGCTTATTCATGTAAATGGGATTACTGACGCTGTATTGGAAAAAGATTTTTTTGCAAATGTGATTGATTTTGGGCAATTATTAGCTTGATTTGTTTGCAAAAGCCTCCCTAGGAATGCTAAACTCATTTCATGGAAGAAATTTTTGGATATGTCGACTCGATTCTATTCTCTGAAGAGGAGAATGGGTTTGTCGTCGCCAAAATCAAAGAGCCTAAGAAAAAAGACCCGACCCCCATCGTAGGGATCATGCCCGGGGTCCACATCGGCGAGACCATCCGCTGCAAAGGCAACTGGAAACTCCACCCCAAATTCGGCCAGCAATTCGAGGTGCAATCCTTCGAAGCGCAGGCCCCCACTGATGCTGCGGGGATTCAGCGCTACCTTGAATCGGGAATGATCAAAGGGATCGGCCCTGCCTATGCCGGGAGGATTGTCGATAAATTTGGTGCCGAAACACTCAATGTGATCGAAACCAAACCTGAAAAGCTCCTGTCTGTCCAAGGGATCGGCGAAAAGCGGATCGAACTGATTATCCGGTGCTGGAAAGAGCAGAGAATGGTCCGGTCAGTCTTGATCTTCCTTAGGGGACATGGGGTCAGCCCCTCCTTTGCCCAAAAAATCTTCAAAACTTACGGAGAAGAGAGCATCGAAAAAATGCTCGAGAACCCCTATCGGATTGCCCAGGAGATCCGAGGCATCGGCTTTAAGAGCGCCGACAAGATTGCCCAGGATTTGGGTGTGGCAAAAAATGCTCCACAGCGGATCGCGAGCGGCATCCAATATGTGCTCTGGGAACTTTCCGGTGAAGGTCATGTCTGCTACCCAAAAGAGGAATTAGTAGGCGTCTGTGAGAAGATGCTCGAAGTCGAACCTGAAAAAGTGATAGACCAAATCGTCGCCTTAGTCGATCAAAAGATTTTAGTGGAAGAGGAGGGCATCGTCTGGATTAAACCTCTCTTCCTCTCAGAGCTTGGAATCGCGCGCGAACTGGCCAGGATCCAAGATTCTCCCTGTGCCCTGCGGCAAGTCGACACTGAAAAAGCCCTCACCTGGGTTCAGGAGCAGCTCCGGATCCATCTGGCAGAGCAGCAACTAGAGGGCGTACGGCGCGCCGTCAATGAAAAGGTGATGATTTTAACCGGGGGCCCAGGTACCGGTAAGAGCACGATCACCAATGCCATTTTGCGCATCAGCGAAAAGCTATCGAAGAAAATTCTCTTAGGCGCACCGACCGGCCGGGCGGCCAAGCGGATGAGCGAGATCACCCACCGCAAAGCCTTTACAATCCACGCTCTACTGGAGATGGATTTCACCAGCGGCGGCTTTAAAAAAGGACGTGATAATCCTCTCAATTGCGACCTGCTGATCGTCGATGAAACCAGCATGGTCGACACCCAGCTGATGTATAGCCTGTTAAAGGCAATCCCTAGCACCGCGCGACTCATTTTGGTTGGCGATATCGATCAGCTCCCGAGCGTCGGTCCCGGCAACGTCCTGCGCGATATCATCGATTCTGGCGCTATCCCGGTGGTGAGATTGACCGAGATTTTCCGCCAAGCCAAAGGATCCCACATCATCACCAACGCCCACAAAATTAACCGGGGCGAATTCCCCTGGCTCGAAGGAGAGAAAGATTTTAGGTTTATCGAAGAGGAAGAGCCCGAAAATATCCAGAACATTCTCGTAAAATTGGTGACCAAAGAGCTCAAACAGTTTGACCGCCTAGAAGGGATTCAAATTCTATGTCCGATGAAACGGGGCGTGATCGGCACCGAAAACCTCAATACTGTGCTCCAGGAGGCGCTCAATCCCTGCAATGAGCCCCTCGTCCGCATGGGCAACCGCTTCCATCCAGGCGATAAAGTGATGCAGATCCGCAACAACTATCAGAAAGAGGTCTTTAACGGAGACGTAGGGATCATCAAGGCCATCGATGTGGTCGAGCAAAAGATAGCAGTTGAATTCGATGGGCGGAGCGTCGAGTATGACTTTAGCGAGCTCGACGAACTGGTTTTAGCTTATGCCGTCTCGATCCACAAATACCAGGGAAGCGAATGCCCCTGCGTCATCATCCCCGTCCATACCACCCACTTCAAACTGCTACATCGAAACCTGCTCTACACAGGAATTACTAGAGGCAGAAAGATGGTGATCTTGGTCGGGACAAAAAAGGCCATTGCAATTGCTGTGCGCACTGAAGAGGTGCAGAAGAGACATACAGGGCTTAAGGAAAAAATTAAAAAAGTATTAACAGGATCCACTGCGCTGGTACGATAATTAAGTTCCTTCAGAGAAGAAAGCTAAGTACTCCCAATAGCTGTAGCGTTTATCTCGTTTCTTGCCAGTCATTTCCTCCTTATTAAAGCAAACTAGAATAACGGCATAGGAAATCGCTCGTTATTCAAGCAAACTTAAATATCTGATGCAATATTCTGATTATAAATCATTTGCCACAAAAATCATCAAAGAATCAAAAAAGACTGCGATTTTTTTCGGAGCAAAAAGGCATACAGTGATTAAGGAAAAAATCCAGGGAAGTTTACAGGCCCTATAATAGTCGAAATTGACAAGAAAAACCATAACCTGCTTAGGATATGGATGTTAATCATGGCTATTTTGGAGCGTAGTACAAAATAGCCATGAGATTATGTTGCGATAAATTCAACTGCGTAGCCGATAATTGTGTCTGAATACATGATCCAAGCATGGCCAACAAAAGCTAACATCTGATAATGAGGGGTACTTAATTGCGCCTCTTTGACACTCACTATTCCATCATTTAATCCTTTAACAAAGGGATTCCAACCGAAAGTGCCAGAAATCACCAATACTTCCATCCTTTCGGGAAATTGGCCAATCTCTTCGAAGTTTTCACTTTCCAGAAGCTGCTTGCCGGCTTTTTCTCCAAAGACTTTTCGAGCTGGCTTGAGCTTATAGACGGTGTGGGCTAATTGGCTTCCTTGATTGGGAGGACTGAGTAGAACAGCTCTTCCCCTTTTTGCCTCATCTGGGCAATCAGGATGATTGAGCGCCGCACGAACGATGATCCCACCAAAGCTATGCGTGACAAAGTGGATCGGCTCACCAGGATTCTGCTTGGCTGTTGCCTGGAGATCTTTGACGAGTAATTGCGCATGTTCTTCTAAAGATAGTTCTCGGCTGGGATAGTCCCAAGCATGTGCCTCATACCCTTCTCGCCGAAATGCTTTGGCCATCGGTTCCATAGAGTTGGATGTGCGCATAAAACCATGGATGCAGTAGACCGATTCCGAAGCGGTGAGCACAGATGTTAGAAAGCAGAATATAAAAATTATCTTATACATATCTCCTATCATTATAACCGATGTGCCGTTTAAATTGGGTGACTGAAATAGGAGAACCTGCTAAAACGAAGAGCTAAAAAATTTACTGGGGTAATTCTTATGAAAAAATTCTTTGCAGCGACAATCCTAAGTTTTCTGTTATCACATGCTAATGCCTCTTCCCTTCCCGGAGTGGTTCTGCACGAGCACCTCGAAGCCACCGCGACCGTTGCGACGCTTAAACAGATCGCAAGCAGTAACGGCCTTTCTATTCCAGATAGTACTTTTGCCTTTCAGCAGACCTACGAGTACAAAAGTCTTGCCGACTTCTTAAATGCATACTATGCCATCACATCGGTCCTTCATAAAGCCGAAGATTACTACACGTTAACAAAAGCCTATTTAGAAAAGTTTAAAGGGTCAGGGGGTATCTATAGTGAATTCATGGTGTGCCCTTTTTGTGCAACAAGCGCCGGTATTGACTGGAAAGAAATGATCGCCAATGTGCAAAAAGCGATGGCTGAAATGGAGGAACCTGGCCGCTTTTATTCGCGAATACTCATCACCTTTGTTCGAGGTCTTGACACTCCTGAGAAGGCAGAAGAGTATGTCAATTGGGCCATCCAGCAGAGGGCAACCGGCGACCTAAGCATTGTCGGCATCCATCTTTCGGCTGATGAAATGGCCTATCCCGATGTGACTCCCTATATTCCCGCCTATCAACTTGCCGCACAAGCGGGCCTTGGACTTTCAGCTCATGCAGGCGAAACAACCGATGCCCAGAATGTCATCGATGCGATCCAAAAGCTAAATGTGAGCCGAATTGGCCATGGCATCGCGGCGGTAAACTCTCAAGAAGCTCTCAATTTGTTAATTGAAAAAAATGTTACCCTCGAAGTCTGCCCCACAAGCAATATCTGCACGCATGCACAAAATGTGACAAGCTATGTGAAACATCCACTTGGAGATTTGATTGAGGCAGGAGTAAAGATCACGCTGAACCCCGACGACTCTCTCCTTTTCCGCGAGACCACGTTCAATCAAGAAATGGAACATGTGGCAAATAATTTTGGATATGACAAGGATGTGCTGCGCACTTTTATTGTAAATGCCATTTCAGCATGCTT
>JAGVJV010000190.1 GCA_020050965.1 Parachlamydiales bacterium | reverse complement strand
CAAGGAGTGGAAATGATAGAAAAATGGCTAAAAAAATGAGTCGGCTCATAATTTTGTTTTAAGAAATGGAAAAAAATTTGTCCACACTTTAGCATGTTGGAAATTGCAAATGGAGACCCTTATGCTTCAGCTATTTATTACTTTTGCGATGCTTGCGGTGAATTCACCTAATGAAGACTTGACTAGGTTTCTCGAAGAGCCGGCAAACACGGCCTCTCAATCAAGCATTAATTTTTATGAAAGAATTCCTGTCACGAGTGAAGAAAAACAGAAGATTGGGACCATTTTGATTACGATGGCAGAAAATTCGGTCTTTCAACTGCTTTTTGAAAGGAAATTTCTGGAGCGGCTTGGGCAAGAGGTGCATCATGTCCATCCGATCCGCTTTTTAGGGACGATCTTTGCTGATCCCCGCCTCGTCAACTGCATGTATATGATTAGGATGAGTGGTTTTAAGTGGGGCGGGTTCATGGATGGTATTTCCGAAAGGCTAAGAGGGGAAATCAAAGCAGGGAATGTCAATATCTATATCCCTGGCCTTGCTCAGCAGCTCAATCTCCGAGCTGAGGATATTCAAGCCTATATCAATCAGCGTGATATCGAAGGTCTGGTCTTATTTCTGATGGAAAGAAAGAAGTCTAATTGACTCAAAAAAAAATTTGACATAATAGGATAGTACGGGCGTACTTCCTATGAAGCTTTCTAAACTATCGGTCAATTACCTTTTCTTCGGTATTTTCTTTGCTATTATTGCTACGCTTCATTGTTTTCATGTTTGTCTCATTGACCAAGGCGATGCTTGGCTGAAACTTCAGTACATTATAAATACCTTTTTTCAATGTTTTCTGGAGGCGTTGGTTTTAGCTGCCATCGCCTGCCTGTTGCAGACCCACGCTCCTAAATGGATTTGCTTAAGCTTCATCGGGTGCACGATGGTGATCTTCCTCCTCCATTGTGTCGAATTTTTTTTGATGCGTTTAATGGATATTTCTATCCAATTTGGACTCGGTATGGTCTTCGATGAGACGCTAGAAAATTTTATCGAGATGCTCCTTGCCACACATGTTCCTCTCGGCACTTGGATTCTCGCTGTCTTGATTGGAGGGGCGGTCGTTATAGGGGGGATGAGCCTTTATCTGAGGAGTCAAAAATGGATTCAACTCCATCCGATCAAGTTCAAGAAAAGTTTAGCGATGGCTTTGGGGTCGCTGCCGCTGCTTTTGATTGCTGCCGATCGAATTTTCTCAGCTAGTGAAACGGCAATTGTCCATCGGGAGCTTGCCCAAGCGCTTCCCTGGAAGCGGACCTTTTTAGGGCCACGTGAGCTGATTGTTGCATTGGAGCATTGTTTGAGCTCACCTCCGCAAGAGCAGGAAATGTTAGAGAAAATCGGTAGGTTAAAGATGGGTAAGCAGCATAAGCCCGATCTTTTTCTGTTTGTCATCGAGAGCTTGCGTCCCGATTATATTACGGAGGAGACAGCTCCCCATCTGCATCGATTTAAGCAGGAATTTATCTGCCCTGAAGTGAGTCTGGCCAGCGGCAATGGAACACAACTTTCTTGGTTTTCGATTTTCTATTCAAAATTCCCCTTCTATTTCTCTCAAATGGAAAAATGGAAAAGTGGAGGGCTTGGATTGCGCTCTCTGAAAGAATTGGGATACCAAGTGCATGTATTGTCGTCGACTAGGCTTTCCTATTATCGGATGGATCAGAGGATTTTTGGCCAAGAGATTGCCGATAGTTTTTCGCTATTCCCGGCAGATGATAAAATGGCGGCGCACGAGAGCGATTGGAAAGTGTTTGAAGCTTTAAGTAAAAAGATTGAGAAAGAAGAAAAAGGAGGGCGCTGCTTCATCATTTTTCTCGAATCGACCCATTTCGGCTACAGTTTTCCAGAAGGACCATTTGCTCCCTATGATGATGGAATCAAGCATCTGCAAATCGCTTTTTCGATGAAGGGGCTCGAAAAAGTCAAAAATCGGTACCGCAATGCGATCCACTACACTGACTGCCTTTTTGGACAATTTGTAGCTTCCTTGAAAAAATCAGGGGGATGGGACGAGGCAATGATCGTTGTCACAGGGGATCATGGGGAGGAGTTTTATGAAAATGGGCACCTTTTCCATGCCTCTAACCTCAGTCCTCAGCAGATCAATGTCCCCCTTTATTTTAAATTGGGCAGTGCTAAAGGCGCCTGTACGCTTGCCTCACATATTGATATTTTCCCTTCGGTATTGCACTATCTTTTAGGAGATACGGCCTCGTTTGAGGGGCTCTTCGATGGCGAGTCGATTTTCAGCAGGCAAAAATGGCCCTACGCGATTGTGGGCCGTTATAATGGGAGTCGTAGCCCATATGAATTTCTGATTCACAATGGGGAGTCGTCGTTACTGGCACGGTTTAATGACAAGGGGAGAATTTTTAATGCAGATGCGCTCCATATTCTCGAAATGGACGAAGATGGGCTTAGGAGCTTTACTCCTGCTCTGCGCCGAATTACCGGCCACCCCTGATCAGTGTCCGGCTATATTAGAAGAGCCGATTAAGAAGAAACAATTTGGGCAGCTTCGAGCCAAATCAATCAAAAGTTGGGACAAATTGATCACCTGGGCTTTTTTGCCAAAATACCGCCCGTATGTTTTAGTCGATCCCCCTGTTGAAATAACCTATAAGGGTGGAGAAAAACAGGTAAATGATTTCGTTACCAACTACGGCTACTTTTCTATCTACCATCCCATTTTAGGAATCGTGACTGATTCTAAAAAAGATATTGAAGTGACCCAGTGTCTTCTTTATTCGATTCAGGCAGAGATTGACAATCCAGAACAACTGAAGTTTGCGTCAGATGAAATTCTGGTGAAAGTGATGGCCTATCGGACGTTGAAGAAGGGGATGAAGATTTCCGTTCCGATTTCAAAAGAGGAGATGGTCACTTATGTTGTCGATGAGGTGTTCGATTTATGGCGAGGGATGCCTGCATATGGGCTTGTTCCAGAAAAAGGAACGCCGATTCTTCTTTTTCGAGGAACAGACCTTGACCTGGCTTCAGAAAAGAGCTGGGCTTCTGTGATGAGCGATCTGGATGTCTCCGGTCCTGGTTTAAAGACATTTCAGCGTGCACAGAAAGAGATTCATGATTGGCTGGTCAAAATGCAACATAATCCCGCGCGTGTTGTTGGATACAGCCTGGGAGGCGTTTTGACCCTTTATACGCTCATCTACGAACATGAATTCATCAATCAGCAAATCCCTTCAGTCGCGTTTAATCCACCTGGTGTTTCTGAGCAAGTTCTAGAACAATGGGAAAAAATTCCAAAGGGCAAAAGGCCGCCTCATGTGATCTATGTCAATCAAGGTGATTTTGTCTCGCAGATTGGGCTTTTTCTTGGCAATGTGCAAGAAATTTCGCTTGAGCAATCGATGGATGTGATCCAGGCTCACGTGACCCTGATTTCCGGCGCTCCTATCTATAAAATTAGCGAAGTGAATGTTCCACTTGAGAATCAAGCTCGCAAATAATTGTTGGACGAAATGGCTGTGTTGATTATCTTTTCTACTCAATATTTTCAACCTAGGAGATAAAGATGAGCGAAGTATCAACATATGCAACTGGATATCCTTGTTTTTCCGGAGGAGGGATGGCGCTGGCAGACTTATCTGCAAATCGGTTCCGAAAGAATACTAGTGGTTCTATCGAGGTGATTCCAAAATCCCCTGCTTATGTGATAGGAGAAAGAGTCTTAAGGC
This sequence comes from Parachlamydiales bacterium, assembly GCA_020050965.1. GTDB lineage: Bacteria > Chlamydiota > Chlamydiia > Chlamydiales > Rhabdochlamydiaceae > Sacchariniichlamydia. Next base: position 2,214 of record JAGVJV010000190.1, on the reverse strand, counting down.
CGATGATTGATAAAATTTATGACCTCACCCTGTTTGCGTTTCGATGCATGAAATCTGGAGGTTCTGCGCTTGATGCTCTGTTGACTCGAGTCGTGAATTTTATGCCAGTGGCTAGTGCTGCAGAAATATCTCAGAAAAGCACTTATGAGCGGTGTCTTGAGCAACCGGTCAACTCACTAGTTAAAGTTACAAGCGCTGCAGTTCAAAATAATAATCCTGCCCTAATTGATGCTTGGAATGAAGCAACAAAACGTATGGTAGAGAACTGTATTGAGGAACAGTTGCATGATCAAATAAAAAAAGAAAGTCTTAAAGAAGAGGAGTATCACGCTAAACAAGTGAGAATACTCAGTGATGAGCTGCATAAGTGTAAACAAGACAATCCAGGATATAACTGCTATAAATATCTAGATCGCAGTCAAGTACCAAAATTGAAAAGAGTTAGAAGAACAGAGCAAGGCGGAAAAGTTTATTATGAATGGAAGCCTACTCCTGGGTTTCTCTGTTGGTCGATCTATGTGGATGGATATCGTGATTCTTTTTATTCAAGCGGCGGTTACAATTGCGATGTAGCGAACAATAGGCCTACTGTAAAAGAAGAAAAGGAAGATCTGTGAGCGGATTAGCAGCACTAAACAGACCCTGTTATAACAATTCGGGCTCTTTATGCTATAGTGGACCAGTTTCAATCATTGGCGATCGCTGTTATCAACACCCAGATGGTTCTATAGAAGTAGTTCCAAAAACCCCAGCTTTTGTGATAGGAGAGAGAGTAGTAAGGCCATTAATAGATGGTATTTATTCTTTGTCGCTGCGCAGCATTCAAATTATAAAAAACGGAGCCTATTTTTTGGACGCTGCGTTATCAAATGCGTTTAATTTAATACCTGGTGTTCAAGCTTCAAGGCAGTTCGAACAATGCACTACTCGAAGAGTTTTTGCTAAGGCAATAGAGAGTAATCGAGAAAATCTGCCGCAGATTTCTACGACTTTAGTGGATGGGCAGGTAAAGGCAGTCCAATCTCATTCACGAAAAAAATTTAGAAATGCTAAAGAGGCAAAAGCTTATCTTAAAAAGGAACTAGACACTTTTGATGAACTGCAAATATTTTGCAAAGCTGATGAGTCGATCCAATTGATTCAGGATCTCAAAGAACCCAGTGGAATTCAGAAGCAGCAGCTCCAAGAGGCTTATGAGCAGTTGCAAGAGTTAGCCGATGCTGACGCATTGAAGAATTGTGAACGTAGAGTCATGGAATTGTTAGATGAGCTCCATTCGGAAATAAGTCAATATTCTATTGCTGCATTAGATCCACTGCCAAATTTTATTTCATCTTTATTGAATAATTCGAAAGAGGATTATACGTTTGCAGATTTGCATTTGCAGGCAAAAAAAATCAATGAACTTTCAAGAAAGATGGTCCCCATTTACCAAATGACAAATAATCCTGATGCATTAGGTAAATGGATTGATATTATGCTTTTATCAGCTGAAAGAAATGTGGATGATACAAATTCTTTGCTTGAAACTTTTCAAACTTCGACACATGTCTTTAAAAGTAGTACAGCAGCGGTTTTTCAGCGTGCGCAAAAAAATAGGCTGCGAAAAATGGCAAGACAGTATCAAATGACCTCTATTTCACCGCAAGATGCGGTTGTTATAAAAGATCTATTAGACAATACTGGGCCACAGTCTTTAGTCACCAAATATATTTATTCAGTTCTTGAATTGTTCCCTGATGATCTTAGCATAATTGATGGAACGCTGCGAGATGTCGGAAGAGTTATTATTCAGAGCACTGCAATCCAAATTGTAGCAACACCAATTCTTTTAATGACTTTTCAGTGCCTCCCAACCAGGATAAAGCATATGCTGGCACTTTCTGCAGGAATTCTTGTGCTAATGGGAATCGGTTCCAAGATTTATCACTCGAGATAGAAAAAGATTCCCTTTTTTTCAAAAATTTAATATAGAAAAGAGGAAAGATTCAAACGAATCGAGGAGATCACTATGCAAAAAAAATCAAAACTTACAGCACTTGCTGCTTTAGGCCTAGTTGCCTGTTCGATGGCATCTGCTGAAGCTCAACAACAACAAGCAACTCAGCAGACATGCACACCTCTCAAGCCTGCTGACAAAAATAAACTGCTATCGCAGCTAGACAATGCTCATGCGAATATGTTTAATTCGATGGATTGCGAGGGACAGAATCT
>JAGVJV010000153.1 GCA_020050965.1 Parachlamydiales bacterium | reverse complement strand
CTTGTGTATAATTCCTCAGAACATAACATCAATTTACTGGCCCACAAAATTAATTTTTTCTGAATGGCCGACTAAGGAGAAAAAGTAGAATGGCATTCAAAAATTTTGGTTTATTACCTGAATTAGTCCGAGCAGTTGAAGAAAAAGGGTATACTCAGCCTACCCCGATTCAATCCCAGGTCATCCCCCTGATTCTTGCCGGCGACGATTTACTTGCTAAATCTCAAACGGGTACCGGTAAAACGGCGGGGTTTACCCTTCCTTTATTGCAAAACCTGATGAGCAAAACTGCTGTTCGATCAGCTGTTGTCACAAGAGCTTTGATTTTAACTCCCACGCGTGAATTGGCGATGCAGGTCGAGGAAAGTGTCAGAGAGTTGGGTAAGCACTTATCCTTTAAGTCGACTGCCATTTTTGGTGGAGTGAACATTAAGGGTCAGATCAATCAGATCGGTCGAGGAATTGATATCATTGTCGCGACTCCAGGACGTCTTTTAGATCTTGTGGGGCAAAGAAGTGTCGATCTTTCTCATATTGAAATTCTGGTTTTAGATGAAGCGGATCGTATGTTAGATATGGGATTTATCCATGATATCCGCCGTATTTTGAAACTTTTGCCTTCAGTACGTCAAAACTTGTTTTTTTCTGCCACCTTCTCGAGCGAGATTAAAAAACTGGCGAATGAGTTATTAAAGACGCCGAAAATGGTGGAGACCTCTTCTCAAAATTTAGCTGTTGATGCAATTTCGCAAGTTGTTCATCCGGTAGATAGTAAACGTAAACGTGAATTACTCTCTTTGTTGATCAAAACTCATCACTGGAAACAAGTGTTAGTCTTTATGCGCACAAAGCATGGAGCAAATCGCCTTGCGGTTCAGCTTGGACAAGATGGCATCACGGCCGTAGCGATTCATGGGAATAAAAGTCAGGGAGCACGCACGAAAGCTCTAGAAGATTTTAAGAGGGGAAGTGTTCGGGTTTTAGTGGCGACAGATATTGCTGCCAGGGGATTAGATATTGACCAATTGCCACATGTTGTCAACTATGATCTTCCGAATGTATCTGAAGATTATGTTCATCGCATTGGGCGTACAGGACGCGCAGGCAATGTGGGGGAAGCTGTTTCTTTAGTGTGTATCGATGAACACAAACTCTTGAGCGATATTGAGCGCTTATTAAAGCGAAAAATTCCCAAAGTGATCATTCCCACTTTCGAACCAGACCCCTCAATTGCAGCAGAGCCGATCATTAATGGTCGGCGTACACCTCCCAGATGTTCCAATGCAGGTTCTCCATCCAGACATTCAACAAACAGACCTCCTCATCGAAATCCAAGAGAACAATCATCCCCTCATGCTTCTAGAAGTTTGTCTTCAAACCATCCCAAGAGCCCATCATCCCATGAAGGCTCTGGGCAATATGGCGATACAAATAGGAGTGTAGGTGGATTCAATAAAAACAAGCGACCTGCTCATTCTTTTGATGCAAGACGCTCAAGAAGTCATTCAAACTAAAGGCTGAGAGAGATGGAACTATCCCCAGCACAAATGCAGCATAAGATGGATGAGCTCACTCAGCTCAACGCCGACTTAAACAAGTGGAAGCAAGAATACAATTCTCATAAGCAAAGCTTAAAAAGAATGAGTACTCGCTTACGTAAGCTGTGCAAGCGATTGACACCTAGCAATGAAATTGTTTTAGAAATGCAACGACTCGCAGATGAGATCAAAGAGCTGGCTAAAGAGGCGACTTCTTCTGGTACATGAAGTAGAAGTTCCTTATCTTTCCTCACATCCCTCCACTCGTCCTTTTTCCAGTCGATAAGTTTGTGCTGACAGTTGCGAAACAAACGACATGTCTTGCGTAGCAACGACAATGATCTTGCCTTCTGTAGATAGTCTTAAAAGGATGTTGGCTAATTGCTGACTATTTTGCAGATCAAGTGCAGAAGAAGGCTCGTCAAGCAGCAAAATAGCCGGATTGAGTGCCAATGCGCGCGCAATCGCAATGCGCTGCTGTTGGCCTCCCGATAGCTCACAGGGATAAGAAGAGGCATACTCTTCCATTCCTAAACTCGTCATGACTTCCCATGCTTGTTGTCTCGCCTCTTGTTGGCTTTTTCTTTTTACCACTTGTAAGGGCTGGCTGCAATTGTCCAAAGCCGTCAAGTGAGGAAAGAGGGCGTAAGATTGCGCAATATAGCTTAAAGAGCCCGCTCGTTGAGTCGCAGGCAACTCTTTCAAGTTTTGGTTTCGAAAGAAAATATCACCCTCATATGCTGTTTCAAGCTGAGCTAAACAACGCAATAACGAACTCTTGCCTGCTCCACTTTTTCCTAAAAGCAAAGAGATACTTCCGCAAGAAAACTCTAGCGACACTTCTTGAAGCAGGGGAGTGGTACGTCGACGTTTAGATAAGGACAAATTTTTAACTGTTAACATAACGTAGCCTCCTTTCCAGCCATTTAGAAAATAAATTAATTGCCCCAGAAATCAAGATATAAAAAGCCGCCACTTCTAAGTAGATGGTCACAGGATCCATCTCGCGTGAAATAATATTCATTCCCATGCGAGTCAGCTCCAACAACCCAATGGAGGCTAAGATTGCCGTGCTTTTTAACAGAGAATCAAACTCGTTAGTCAGTGCGGGAAGGATATTGCGGATCATTTGGGGAAAAATGACGTAACGCAACGTTTTAAAAGTCGAATACCCTAATGTGTCAGCCGCTTCCCATTGTTCTTTGGCAATGGAATTGATGCCACAACGCACCACTTGTGCACTATAACCTGAAGAGCAAAGTGCTAATGCGATGACAGAGGCTGTGAAGGCCTCAATCTGGACATTCAGCACATCAGGCAATACAAAATAGGCAATCAACAGCTGGACGTAAAAAGGAACAGCACGCAGCACAAAGGCCACTCCCTCCAATAGGAAGGCTATTCCTGGATATTTCAGGCGCTGGCACGTTAATACTCCCACGACTCCTCCTAAGCAGAGGCTTAATGCACCAGCAAATAGTAAGATCTGCAAGGATAACGCCGCTCCCTTGAGAAGAAGGGGCAGCGAACGCCATAAAAGGTCCACATGAGTTGGTTCCATCGCTCATTTCCCGGTTAAGTTCCATTTTTTTTCTAACTCAGCAATTTTTCCTGTGCTGCGTAGCTCTTCGATGGCTTGCTTCACTTGGGCAATCAGAGCCTGATTATTTTTATTGATACAGATCCCATTTCCCAACGCTTGTGCAGAGGGTGGTAAGGGGATATTCAGGACTTTGATCTCAGGGAATTTCTCCAAGATGGTGGACACTAAAGAGGGATCCACGAGTGTTGCGAGCGATTTTCCATATTTAAGTTCCAGAACAGCGTCCATCACCTTATCGACTTGTTTAAGCTTAAGTCCAGGCACAGAAAGAAGAAAATTCTCTTGAAAAGAACCGGCTTCTACCGAGATCACCCCGTTGGGTTGGTTGGCCATTGATTCTATGGACGCAATGTGGGGCGGAATTTGTTTCCAGAAAAGCAAGGGTAGTGAGGTGACTTTCTCTCCTTGATAATAGATCATCTCCATCTGTTTTTGGCGCTCTTCGGTAATCGAAATGGCCCAGATGAGGGTGTCAATTTTATTTTGTTTGAGAGCTAAGAGGAGGGCGGGCATGCTACCCAAATCTTTGATCACGAGGGAGCGTCCGAGCTTTTTAGCTAACTCTTCCGCGATATCGATGTCAAAGCCCACATATTGACCTTGTTCATCTAGGCTGACAAACGGTGCATAAGCACTTGTGGTGCCGACGACCCAATCTGTTGCCCATAAGCTATTGGTAAGAGCCAAACTACACATCATACACATCAAATAATTCAACATGGTTTTTCTCCAAAAATAAGGTTTTGTTTGCGTGATTTATACACAAGCGAATTCAAAAATCGGTATTTGGATTGCGCCAAAGCCCCGGGGTTG
>JAGVJV010000073.1 GCA_020050965.1 Parachlamydiales bacterium | reverse complement strand
TTGGAGATATCTTTTGACATTTCAAAGGAATATTACGCTGGATCGCCAATGAATGAAAATCCTTTACAATTTGAAAGCGGCTCATCGCCTCACCATTGGCAAAATGGAAAATTCCACTATGGCAAGAGAGGTCGAGTAGCGCCTGAGCTAAATCGCAGTTATAGGTGGCTCGGTTGATCTGATCGTCGATGGCCTCGATCTGCTCTTTTGTCTGCAACAGCTCTAGAGCTCTAGAAATAAAATTTTTGCCTCTCTGCCCAAAAATCCACGACGTCCTGACAATGCAGGCTGTTGCCAACTGTTCAAGGAGACGCAATTCCCCTTCCAACTTGCTCTTCCCATAGACCCCTAGGGGATTGGGCCGGTCGGTCTCTAAATAGGGAGAATCTTTATCCCCAGCAAAAACATAGTCAGTCGACACATGGACCACCTTGATCCCCATCTCCCGCCCAATGATCCCCACATTTTCTGCCCCGCGTGCATTGACCTCATAGGCTTTCTGCCCATTCTTTTCCGCTCCATCAACATCGGTATAGGCGGCGCAATTGATGATGGCAGTTGGATTGAGTTGTTCACTCAAGCGCTTCAACTGCTCTAAGTCAGTAATGTCTGCTTGAGCATGACCGCTGGCAACAAAAGGAATTTTTTCTAAAGTACAATGCTCTTTTAGCGCGCTACCTAACTGACCGCCAGCTCCAAGAATCCAAACCTTCATTTACTACCTCCTTAAAGCTTGGCGCATTTCGATCTCTTTCCGATAGAATCGGATCCTCAAAAGGCCACTTAATTCCCACCGCTGGATCGTCATAGCGAAAACCCTTTTCGGTCTCTGGGTGATAAAAACTACTCATTTTATATAGAAGATGAACATCGCTAAGCGCTGCAAAACCATGCGCAAAGCCGACCGGAATCAGCAGCTGCTGCCCAGAAACAAGCTCGACACCCTCCCACTTCCCAAATGTCTCAGAATCAGGGCGGATATCGACAAACACATCGAAAATGGACCCACTAATGACCGTGATCAATTTAGCCTGCCCGGGAGTCGACTGAAAATGCATCCCCCGAATCACACCCTTCTTTGAAAATGAGAGATTATCTTGGACAAAAGAGAGCTCCTCTTCCCGATACAACTCAGAGAAAAACCCCCGCTCATCGGAAAATGTTTTCAGTTGAATCAGTTTTATCCCTTCTAACATCTTATCTTGTCATTTTTTAGTCTTCAGGTTACTCTTTTTAGAATTTAGGAGCAAAATATGAAACTTTTTCATTCACATGGCCATGTCATTGGCGGCGGCCTTCTTATTGCCGGAACAACGATTGGCGTTGGAATGCTCGCCCTGCCTGTCGTCACCGGCCCTGGCGGCTTTGTTCCCTCGATTCTCATCTACCTCGCCTGCTGGGCTTTCATGCTATGCACCGGCCTCCTCCTTCTCGAAGTATGCAGCTGGATGCCTCCCGATTCCAACCTCATCACCATGGCCGGCAAACTTCTCGGCAAACCAGGACAAATAATCTGCTGGCTGGTCTACCTTTTCCTCTTTGAGATGGTCATGATCGCCCACATTGCCGGCGGCGGAGGCATCACCCACGATATCCTCATGGGCTCACTCGGCGTCGTCCCCTCCACCATCCTCTACCTGATCATCTTTTCGCCCATTGTATACCTCGGGACAAAAATGGTCGACCGACTCAATCTGATCATCTTTTCTGGCGTCTTAATCTCCTACTTCCTCTTCATCATCGTCGCCGTGAAACATGTCGACCTCTCCCGCCTTACACATGCCCATTGGGGAAAAATCTGGCTCGCCATTCCCGTCCTCTTCACTGCCTTCACTTACCAGGTGATCATCCCGACCCTCGTCACTTACATGAAGCGGGACATCAAGAAAGTGCGCAAAGCTATCCTCCTTGGAACTTCGATTCCCCTCATCGTCTACCTGATTTGGCAAGTGCTTATCCTCGGCATTATCCCGATCGAAGGACCCTACGGCCTGATCGAAGCCGCCAAAAATGGGCAAAACGCCGTCACCCCGCTCAAGCACTTCGTTGGCAACCGCTACGTTATCGGCATCGGCAAAGCATTCGCTTTCTTTACCATGACCGCCTCCTACATCGCACTCGCACTCGCCTTCCTCGACTTCCTAGCGGACGGCCTCAAGATCAAGAAGAAAGGGATGAAAAAAGTCTTTTTGTGTCTTTTGGTTTTTATTCCGCCTTTGTTGATCACACTGATTAATCCAAATATTTTCTTAGTTGCATTAGGCTATGCGGGGGGAATCAGCTGCGCGATCCTGTTCGGCATCTATCCCCCGCTTATGGCTTGGGTCGGCCGCTACCACAAAGGCTATAAAGACGGGAAGCAGGTGCCCGGCGGCAAAATCTTTCTGTCCATGCTGATGCTCTTGATCGTCCTAGAGCTCGGGCTTGAAGTGATCACGCATTTTAAGTGATGGCTACTTCAAACAGTATTTAATTAGTCGCGGGATTTGCTCGATCATATAGAGGGGGACGGAAAGAATATTATCCCTAAATTCCAAAGGCCTTAGGGAAATACGAACCCCAATCGATGATTTTTTTTCGGCCATAAATTGCATCAGGGATTTAAGATGTCCCTGCTTACCTGCTTTTACTTCTATGGGAATAATATGCTGCCCAACATTAATGACGTAATCGACTTCAGCTGAACTTGATTGCTTCTCTCTTTCCCAAAAAAATAGCTTCTCTTTTCGGAAGAAATCAGCATAAGCAAGAAATTCTTGTCCTACAAATTGTTCCGCGAGAGCGCCTCGATGAATATGGATCAGATCATTGGCCATGATTTGATCCGGATCCACTTGAAGAGCACGTTGAACCAATCCGATATCGAGAAAAAGTGTTTTGAATTTATTCGATTTCATTTGAGCAGCCAAAGGAATTCCTGAAGCGGAAGTTGAAAAAATCAAGTTGACGAGGCCTGCCATTTGAAGCTGATCAAGAGCTAGTTTGAGCTCTCTAGATTTAATATGCGGATCTATTTGCGAATATTTAAAATGCTGTCCAATTTGGAAAGGCATTCCATCAAATAAAATGCGCAAATATTTTTGTTCAGCCTCTGTTGCATATTTGCTGAAATCAGATCTAAAAGTAGCAAGGAGAAGGTCCTGGATGCGACTCTGCTCTAGAAAAGAGCGTTTTTCTTTAAAATCACTCACAACTGCTGGCATCCCACCGGTGAGAAAATACTCCTTAATCCGATGAATGTACTGTAAATGCAGCTCTTCTGAAATCGGATCATCAGGCAGACATTCTTCAAGTTCTGAAAGATCTTTTCTCCCATCAACAGCCCATACAAACTCAGAAAATGAAAGTGGATTGAGGTAAATATATTGGATTCTTCCGACTGGAAAAGAAAACTGTTTCTTCTCGAGGGCAAATTCTAAAAGAGAACCTGCACCTATGACATGCAATTCGGGCATTTTTTCTTTAAAGTAGCGCAGAGCCACAATCGCTTCTGGGCATGCTTGAATTTCATCGAGGAATAATAGGGTCTTTCCTGGGCGAATCGGCCTCTTTGTCAGCAGCTCTAATTTTTGAATAATCTCTAAAGGGTTAAGGGTCTCAAAGCAGGCCATTGCCTCAGGCTGCGCTTCGAAATTAACCATTTCAAAAGATTCAAAGGACTTCCCTAATTGTTCAATAATATAGGTTTTTCCAACCTGTCTCGCCCCACGAAGAAGAAGGGGATAGCGTTTTGGAGAATCTTTCCATTTTTTGAGCTCTTTCTCAATTGAGCGTCGCATTATGTCCATTCCTATGGCTAAGTTATAAGGGTAATTATAACCATAAATATGGGCAAAGTCAATGCAATTACCTTAACTCACTCATTTTTAATACGTTAATTTATTCTTCTTTGACCGTCATCTGACCAAATCGATCCATATCTTTCAGGAAAAGCTCGATCCGCTCATTTGCCACTTTGGAAT
>JAGVJV010000016.1 GCA_020050965.1 Parachlamydiales bacterium | reverse complement strand
CGTTATAAGATCAGCGCTTTGCCCGTCGTTGACGCCCAAGATCGTTTAGTTGGAGTGATCACTTATGAGGATGTTCTGGATGCAATGGAGGATATTCTCGATGAGACAATCGGAAACGTCGCAGGTACGAGCGAAAAAGTGTGGGAGTATGAATCGCTCTTTAAACGTTTTTTGTCACGCAGCCCTTGGCTAATCGTCACTCTTTGCGCTGGCTTGATCAATGTAGGGGTGATGTCCTCATTTGAGAAATTTGAAGAGGGGATTCTCACCTTCGCTATCTTCTTCGTCCCGCTGATCACAGGGATGTCAGGAAATATTGGAGTTCAATGCTCAACCGTCTTGGTCCGCAGTATGGCCTTAGGTCAGATGACCCCTGGAAATCGCCGTAATGCGATCAAACGGGAGCTTTTGATGGGCTTAATGGGGGGATTGGTCTTTGGAGCTCTCTGCGGCATACTGATCTCTTTGATGAATTTTGCCGGGGTGGCAGGGATCACAGCAAGTCCCTTTACTATTGGCTTGATTGTCAGTATGGGCCTAGTCGGCGCTTGCCTGGCAGGGACGTTGCTTGGGGTTTTCTCGCCCTTTTTCTTTATGCGGATTGGGGTGGATCCTGCGGTGGCGGCCGGACCGATCATCACTGCCTTTAATGACTTTCTATCAATGACAATTTATTTTTTAATTGCCATGGGGATGACAACATTAATTTTATGAAAGTTGAAGCTGCGCCATTCTGGAATCCTTATAAACTCCGAAAGCCGGTGATCAAGCCTGTGATCAAAGCCTTTGACTGGGCCCATCTCATCAGGGGGACTTTGCCTCAGTTCGCTAAGGATTCGCGTAAAGCCCTCAGCCGCCTCTCTGATGGTCTGGGAATATTAGGCTTGCCGAGCAAAGGAAGGAAGCTGGGCCAATCTTTTACTCTAGCCTATGCTGGGAGTACCATTGCAGAAAAAGTAAACGGCAGTGTGGGCGTATTGAGTACTTCTGCTTCAATTGCAGGCGTTGGGGCAGGGGCTGTTGAGTTATTAGATGAAGCAGGGGTAATATCCCTGACCCCATATCAACTTTTAATTATAAATATCTTCGGGTTCATCTGTAGCTGTATCCTGGTTTTAAAAAGTATTGTTGATATAAAAAATACTTTTACAGTCATCACTCAACTAGAAGCCTGGAGTCCTGAATACAATTCAAATTTATTATTACTTGCAAAAAAGACTTGTCGGCTTGTCATTGGGATTTTCGGCATGGCTTTATTTGGAGGGGTATCGATTTCGCCCTATATTCTTTTAGGCGCGTCTAGTTTGTCATTAAGCTTGTCATTAACAAAATTTTATTATAAAGAGGCAATTCCAAAACTCTGATACCCAGCAAAATCGCCCTTTTGAGCCATTTTGCCACCCTCCCCCCCGAGCCCTACTTATCTCAAGTATGTGCTCGGGGGTAGGGTGGCGAAACTGGCTCAAAATCATCGATTTTTCTTGGTATCTTAGTTTGTAATTATCCCTTAAATCAATTAATTAGTTGCGTTGATAATTAATTTATAATTTGCTATAATATTAAATATTATGGCAGTACAAACTATTAATCAGCGCCCTCTTTTAGAAGCCGAGCAGCGCCCTTCTGTCTTGAAGGTGGCCGCTGACTACGTGCAATCCCCCGATGGGTTGAACGAATTGGTGGTCGAGCCAGTCACAGCAACTTTGCGCTGGTCTGAGCTTGCAGTTACTGCGCTTTCTGAAATTGTCAAAGGGCCAAAAGAAATCTTTGAGCGACTTGGCCATCTCTTGCTTTGGGCAGAACTTCCATCGCAAATGATGAAACTGGGGCGATCGGTTGTCAAACTCAAAGATGCCGTTGTTGCCCGCTCTCTTCTGCTCACAGCTGATAAGTCTGCTAAGGTCTATGTAAATGCGACTTTTATGACTGGTCTTATCGCCGATGGGGCCCAGATTTTATACCATGCCGGCATGCTACCGCTATCTCCGCTTGCGCTGGCTGTATTTGAAGCTTTTGGACTCATTGGAAGTGTGGCTTTACTTGTCAAATCAGTCCGAGGAATCATCAAAAATGTGCAGGTCCTCCGTGCAGCTGAGCTTTGGACAGCGCGGTTTAATTTGGCCTTAATCGCTCTGGCCTCTAAGATCACTTTACTTGTTGTGGCTGTTTTCAGTATCGCAGCATTCTTCTATTCAATCGCGCCCTTAACTTGGATAATTCTCATTTTCTCAACAATTTTGTTGATATTGTGCTTGGTGGAGCATTTCTATGAGAAGACCCACTTTGGGGAGAAGGCTAAGGCGTCTCCGGCTTCGACTTAATTATATTATATAATGTTTATTAATTATATTTATCCTATAATAGTTATGGGATTATTATGGGAAATATAGTAAATATAACTAATAATGAAAAGCCTTCTGTTTGGACGGTTGCCAAAGACTATGTCCAGACTTCGATCGGTATGCAGAATCTATTGATTCGGCCGGTTGTGCACGGACTCCGATTTACGGAATTGGCCCTCACTGCCCTAGCTCCCACTGTTAAAGGACCAAGAGAGCTTTTTAAACTCGCCGATCACCTGCTCTATTGGGTTTGGTACCCTAACCGTCTGAAAAACTTTGACACCTCTGTTCGTAAACTTGAGCGTAGTATTTACACTGGCTCTGTCTGGAAAGTCACTAGCAAGGTGAGCAAGGTCTATATCAATACGATGCTGGTCGTTGGTTTGGTGGCTGATGGGATCAAAAATTTATACACAAGAGGTTTAATTCCTCTCGATGCCCCCTATTTAGCTGTTCTTGAGCAAATTAGTTTTTTAGGTAGCATTGGATTGCTTTTGTTCTCTCTCCATCAAATTAAAAAACAAGTTAAAGTGTTGATGAAAAGTGTCGTCTGGTCTCCTGAATTTAACTTGGCTTTGATTCGACTCATTGGAAGGGTTTGTTTATCTGTAATTGCAGGTATTGGTATCGCTTCTTATTTTGCTGCGAACCTTGTTTCGCCATGGATCTCTTTGGGCTTTAGTGTTGGTCTTTTAATCACCTCTCTGACCGCCCATTTTTATGATAAAATTCATGTACCGAAAGGGCTGAAATCTGTATAATTGTTGGTATGGCGCCCAAACTTCCAACAGCTACAACTACTAAAAATCTGAAGGCACTTTTACCCTCTGTTCTCTCCCAAATAGGACGTACCCATCAGGATCGTCCTGATCTCATTTTAGCTGCTTGGCCAGCTCTAATTGGTGAGCGTTTGGCCCCGATGACGAAGGCTGTATCTTTTGCCAACGGGGTTTTGTCAGTTAAGGTGAAAAATTCTTCCCTATTGAGTTTGCTGGCGCAACATGAGTGCAACAGATTACTGAAAGAGTTGCGTAAAAAATTTCCAAATGTAAACATTCGGAATATCCGGTTTTCTGTTGGATAGAATTGAAGGTTTTTAAGGTATGACGACAATGAATGAATACGACGCAAGTTCCATCACCGTTCTAGAGGGTTTGCAAGCCGTTCGCGAAAGGCCCGGAATGTATATAGGTGATACCCATTCCAATGGTTTGCATCAGCTTGTCTATGAAGTGGTCGACAATAGTATCGATGAAGCGATGGCCGGTTTTTGTACCGAGATTGTTGTCACTTTGCACAAAAATGGTGCCTGCTCTGTTCTCGATAACGGGCGAGGAATTCCAGTTGGCAAACATGAAGGGGAGTCGAAAAAGCAGGGACGCGATGTCTCGGCAATTGAAGTGGTCATGACGATCCTGCACGCTGGCGGAAAATTCGATAAAAACATGTACAAGGTTTCGGGCGGTTTGCACGGGGTGGGAGTCTCTTGCGTCAATGCTCTATCGAAGCACTTGATTGCCGAAGTCTATCAAAACGGTAAGATTCACGAGATCCAATTTGCGCGCGGCAAGGTGAAAGAACAACTTAAAATGGTCGGTGAGACCGATCGGCGCGGCACGAAAGTGACTTTCTGGGCCGATGAGACCATTTTTTCATCTGTCGAATATGAGTATGAAATCCTTCTAAAGCGTTTGCGTGAGCTTGCATTCCTCAATAGAGGGATCAGGATCCGTTTTATTGACGAACGCTCAGTTGACAATCCAGAAGTGGAATTCTGCTACCAGGGGGGAATCGGCTCTTTTGTCGAGTACTTAAACGAGAATAAGATTCCGCTTTTCCAACCTCCGATTGTCATCTCTGGCACGAAAGAGGGCGACGATGGCCCAATTGAATTTGAATTGGCGATGCAGTGGAATGACACCTATACGGAAAATCTCTATTCCTATGTTAACAACATCGCGACTCGTCAAGGGGGAACGCACGTTAGCGGTTTCTCAACAGCGCTTACTCGCGTGCTCAATCAGTACATCAAGACAGCGCAGGTTGCAAAAGCTGAGAAAATTGCCGTAACGGGCGACGATTTGAAAGAAGGGCTAACTGCGGTCATTTCGCTTAAAGTGGCCAATCCGCAATTCGAAGGTCAGACAAAGCAAAAACTGGGCAATAAAGATGCGGGTTCGATCGTCCAACAGATCGTTGGAGAGGAATTTACCACTTATTTAGGGGAGCATCCTGCAATTGCTAAGACGATTGTCGAGAAGG
>JAGVJV010000133.1 GCA_020050965.1 Parachlamydiales bacterium | reverse complement strand
CTCTACACCGGCATCGAGTATAGACAGACTCCTGAGGTTTGTGAAGCGATCAAAATGATCTCTCGCCCTGGATCGGAGAAAATCATCCGCTATGCCTTTGAGTACGCCCGGGCAAATGGGCGGAAAAAAGTGACCTGTTTCACTAAAGACAATATCTTGAAGCTCACCGACGGCCTGTTTCATAAGGTTTTCGAGGAGATTGCGACCGAGTACCATGACATTGAGACGGAACACTGGATTATCGATATTGGCACAGCCAAGCTCGCTGATCATCCTGAGGTTTTTGATGTACTAGTCCTACCCAATCTCTATGGGGACATTTTGTCGGATGTGGCAGCTCAGCTGACTGGATCGGTAGGCTTGGGGGGCTCGGCCAATATCGGAGACCATGGGGCGATGTTTGAGGCTGTCCACGGCTCTGCCCCTCGGCGCGCGGGCACCGATACCGCTAACCCTTCTGGTCTGCTGCTGGCCGCTGTGATGATGCTCAATTATTTGGATCAGCACGAGGTGGCCGAGAGGATCCATAATGCCTGGCTCAAGACGATCGAAGAGGGCATTCATACTTACGATATTTACAATGAGGGAATCAGCAGACAGCGGGTCGGCACGAAAGAATTTGGAGATAATGTAGCAAAATTTTTAGGTCAGAAACCTCAGAAGCTAAAAGCCGTTTCCTGCCGCCCTACTGAAAAGCTCAAGTCTCTTGCCTCAAAAGTTATCCCAATGGAGAAGAGGGTTTGTGTGGGGGTGGACATTTATTTGTACTCGAAGGTAGCAGCAGATGAACTGCACCGAAAACTGGCCTCAGTGACTGCTCCTTTGACACTAAAACTGATTACCAATCGAGGAGCTAAGGTTTGGCCAGAGGGACATCCTGAAACCTTCTGTATCGACCAATTTCGGGCCCGTTTTTGTGCGAAGCAGAAAGGGATGCATATTATGCCAGATTCAATCCTTGGGACGCTTAAGGCCCTTTCAGACGAAGGCTTTGACATCATTAAGATGGAAAATCTCTATTTGTTCGACGAAAAGCCGGGATTTTCCAATCACGAGTTTTACTGAAAATAAAAAAACCCCGAGCTTCCCCGAGGTTTTTTATTAAAGAATGAATTGAGAATTATGAGAATCGCGCTGTGGCAGTTTGTTTGAGCCAGTTTAATCCACTTTTGATTCCACTTGCTCCATAGACTATACCTGCTCCAGCTTTGCTCGCTCCATAGCTAACACCAGTTGCAGCTCCTTTCACAACCTTTTTCCCTGCCCAGAATGTAGGCTGGAGAACGCAATTCTTACCTGTCCAAACTGCAGGACGGAGAACAAGGTTCTTTCCTGCCCAAGCTAATCCTCGTCCACAACGGCGAGAAAGGTCTTTAGAACGGGCTTCTACAATTGCATTGCCATAGCTGATTAAATCGGCAATCGTTGGTTTAACTTCTCTGCTAATTTGTGCAGCTTGACTCGGCGTTAGATTTCTGCACATTCTTGGCAATTGCGCTTGAAGATAAGCAGCCATACCTTCTACAGGGAATCGCTTTTCTTTGATAAAGAGCTCATCTCTATGTATCATTTGTCTGAGTTTTTTAACTGCTGCCAGTTTCTCTTCAAAGGAAACTAAAAGTTCTTTTCTATTACCTCTGAATCTTTGCAATAAGCCCAATTTCGGCGTGGTGAAGATTTCAAAGCGACCGTTATTTTCAATAATACGGATACGGCTGTTAAATCCACCAAATAATCCAAACCAAGCTGTACGCCCGAAATCATTATAGAATTTTTCAGGACTTAGTTGGTCTACATTTTTGAGTCCAGCTGGTACGTCTTCTGAAAAGCTCTTTACTGCTGCTTCGTGCTTTGCTTTGTCTGCAGCAGCTTTAACTTCGATAGCTTTTGCTTTGGCCTTAGCGATTTCGGCATCACGGCTCTTCGTGGAAGCTTTAGTTATTGCACTAAAAATTTCGCGGATTTCTTTGCCCTGCTCTTGTGTTGTATTTTTAGCAACCTTTTCTCTCAGCTTAACCAAATTTTTTCCCATGACTTCAAGGCTGTTGCGCCAAGTTGCGAACTGGGGCTCATTGAATTCAACTACCGTTTTAAGGTTATTGGCAAAATCACGCTTAGCCTCAAAGCTGACATCTGAAGCGAACCAGCTTAGTCCATATGCAAGCGCTCTTCCAAGACCGTTATACTGAGGTTTGACTTCTTTAAGAATTTCCCAAGTTTTCACTCCTCTTCCTGAACTATCGATACTAATATTAGTATTAGAATCGAAAGTTGGTCTTGACAGATCCATGATGAAATCCCTTTGACTATTGTAGGGCTTTGTGTTTGCGCTAAATAGCATTTCTGCCTCCTGTTTTGTTTTTATTTAGAAATATAATACCACGATAATGATAATTTAATAAAGACGAAAAATTATTTTATAAAATTGTTTTAACTAGCATTTTTATAATTAATTATTTCCTTGTCGATTTTTGGAGTCAGCCCTTTCCATAAATCAAAATTCTCTTTATAACTGAACCCTTATGGAAGCAGCTCCTTATTTCCTCCAAGTCGACGCCCTCTATTTTCAGGCAAATGAAAATGGGGTCCACTATGCGCTCAAAGATGACCGAGTGTTGAATCCTGATTTTAAATACCGATTTGGGGCCCGTGGGACGCTTGGACTCGCCTTGCCCTGCTCCTGCTGGCAGCTGGTCCTTCAATTTACCCACTATCACGGCAGAAATCGGCAAAATCATTCCGGTGCGCAGTTCTTCCCTACTTGGACCCACCCTGGTCTGGCCCCTTTTGGGTTTGTCGATAGTATTTATAACATGTGGCGGCTCCACTTAGGGCTGGGAGATGTGCTTGCAACTCGCTATTTTGAGATCTGCGGCTGTCTCGAGCTGTGGCCCTACTTTGGGCTCCGCTACTCTGAAATCCGCCATAAACTGCGGATCTATTATCAGGGCGGCAATCTGTTCCCTGAGGTAACTGATTTCGTCTCAATGAAAAATAAGTTTTGGGGATTGGGGCCCATCGGCGGTCTGGAGGGGCTTTGGCGGCTCAACTCTTGGCTGGGGATTTATGCCAGGGGCGCTGGGAGTCTGCCCTATGGGAAGTTCTACATCCACCAAAGTGAAGGTCTATTTGATCAGGAGCATGATCTAGTCTATTTTGATGAGTATCACCAGCTCTGTTTCATAGTAGAGGCAGCATTAGGGCTTGATTTGCGCTATTGCTCATTCTATGGCCGCATTGGTTGGGATGTCTATCTCTTTTTAGATCAGAATCAGTTCGCCCGCTTTATCTCGCAGGAAATTCCAGGCAAATTCATCGCCAATCAAGGCGATTTATCCTTACATGGACTCAGCTTAGCCCTCGGGGTTTTCTTCTAGGTGTTTTTTAAGGGCATTTAGGAAGCCGCAGCCATAGATGCCATCGATCACCCTGTGGTCAAAAGTGAGAGAGATGTGCATGATGTCGCGGACGCCAATTTGACCGTCGTCAAGGGGCACCACTTTTTTATCGATAGATCCCAGACCGACGATTGCCACTTCAGGATGGCGGATGATGGGGATGCCGATTTGCACACCTGTCATGCCGAAGTTAGTCAGGGTGATGGTCCCCTCTTTGACATCATCGGGATTGAGGGTGCCTGCGCGGGCCTTTTGGGCAAGATCGCTAATCGCTTTGGCAAGCTCAGGCAGGCTCAAATTTTGACAACCTCGTATCACGGGTACCATGACTCCTTGATCGATGCTGACGGCGATTCCTAAATTGACAAAGTGTTTGACGACGATGGTGTCTTCGCGCAGTGTCGCATTGAGCCAGGGATATTCTTGCAGAGCCCTTGTAATCGCTTGGGCGACAAAGGCGGTGACGCTCAGTTTCGCTCCATATTTTTTCTGGAAGGTCTCTTTTTCCTCTTTGATCGTTCCCACGATTTGGGTCACATCGACTTCGATGATAAGCGATGCATGGGGTGCGGTGTAGAAGGAGCGGACCATGTTGTCGGCGATGGCTTTACGCATCCCGCTCATTTTGACATGCTCTGTCCCTTCAGCTTTTTCTAGTGGACAAGGCTTTGCTGAGTAGTTTTCGATGTCGGTTTTGGTGATTCTGCCTCCCATGCCAGTCCCTTGTATTTTGGCCAGTTCATCTAAAGAGATGTTTTTCTCTCGGGCGAGGCGGAGAACTGCAGGCGAATAGTAGTCTTTTTGATCCGACTCTTGGACTGCTTCAGCACGCTCAGCTGTTTTGGGTTCTTGTGTGACATGCTGGCTCCCTTCTTTGGCTATAGTCGCGAGGGACTCACCGACATTGAGCTCTTGATCGGGCTTGGCATGAATTTTTTTGAGCACTCCGCTTACAGGCGAGGGGATTTCGCTGTTGACTTTATCCGTGGCCACCTCCAAGAGCGGCTCATCTTTTTTGATCAGATCGCCTTCTTTTTTGAACCAGTTGACGACGGTCGCACTGACGATGCTCTCACCTAGTTTGGGGAGTAAAACTTCAAAGTCGCTGCTCATTGGAGAACCTCTTGGATAATTTTTTCTAAATGCTCTTTGCCAAAAGTAGGCTTTAATGCGATTTTGGCGACCACAAGCGGGATGCTAAGTTTAAGGTCTTTTGGCAATTTGACTCGATCTTTTTCTGTACAGACGAGGCATTCGGCCCCATGATCGTGCGCAAGAACAGCGAGCCGCTCGACTTCTTCTTGAGTAAAGGGAAGGTGATCGGCCTTGATTTCTTGGAAAACGATGTCACAGCACATATTTTTGAGTGTGTCTTTGAAACGATCGGGGGCGGCAATGGCACAAAATAGGCCAACTTTTTTGCTGGCCAGCTCGATATTATTCTCAACAACGAGTTCCATCACAGTGATCGGCGCCTGGGTATAATGGCGGATGCGACTGGTCAAGCTCTCTAGATCTTCTTTGACGCCATTTAGGATGATCAGATCGGCTTTGGAGAGGCGCTTGGGGCTATCGCGCAAAAATCCGCGGGGAAGAAAATGGCCTCTGCCGAATAGATCGCGCGCATCCATGACGCCGATTTCGATGTTCCTATGGAGCTGCCGGTGTTGCATTCCATCATCGAGCAGGATCACTTTTGCGCCGAGGGTTTGGGCGATCATACCTGATTGAACTCGATTTGGGTCCACGATGATGTGTGCATGGGGAAGTTTCTGAAATAGAAGAGCCGGCTCATCCCCACACTCTTCTGGAGTGGTTTCCGACTTGACAACGACGGTCCCTTTGCCGCTCCGTCGATACCCGCGAGAGAGAATCGCCACTTGAGATTCCCCCAAGGCTTTTGCCAAATAATGGATAAAAGGGGTTTTGCCTGTTCCACCCGCCACAATATTGCCGACACTGACCACCGGTATGGAGAGCTTAGTCTGTGTGAGGACAAAGTCATAGGCGAAATTGCGCAGCGCGACGCCACATCGGTAACACTCGCTCATCATTTTAAGAAGGGCTTTAGTCACCGGTGCTGCTTTTTTTCCTTCTATGATGTCGATAACGCGGGTCTCAATTCGCATAGGAATTTCTCTACGATTTCGATGATGATGTGAATGGCAGCCATGTGGGCTTCTTGGACCCGATCAGAGTAGCGAAAGCCCTCGATGCACAGTTCTAGATCGGACTGTCCTTTTAGCTTTCCTCCTGTTTTGCCGAGAAATGAGATCACTTTAAGTCCATTTTCCTTTGCCACTTTGACCGCTTCGATCAAATTTGCCGAGTTGCCGCTTGTCGTCATGGCCACAAAAATATCGCCCGGCTTTCCATAAGCTTCGACGCCGCGGGCAAATACCTGCTGGAATCCTAGATCGTTCGCCACGCAGGTCAGATGGCCTGGACATGAGAGGGCGATAGCGGGTAGGGCGGGACGTTTTTCACGAAAGAGCCCTGTGAGCTCTTCAGCAAAATGCATCGCATCGCAAAGGCTCCCTCCATTTCCAGCAATTAGGAGCTTGCCTTTGTTCTCAAAACAATCGGCGATCAGCTCAGCTGCACTTTTGATAAATGAAATCCCCTCTGGGCTCCCCAAGAATTGTATTGCCCGAATTCCATCTTCAACTGCATTTAAAATTTGGCTTTCCATCTTGAACTATCATAGGAGATTAATGTTATTGACTCTAGTCAAATTTTTTTTATACGATGAGGAAATGCAAAGAGAAACCTACCACATCCAGGAGCTCGATTGCGCTGAAGAGAGCCATCTCCTCCAAAAAGCGCTCCAAAATCAGCCAGGCATCAAACGGCTCGATTTCGACATCCTCAATCGGCAGATGATGGTCACCTATGACGGGACAGAGACAGATTCCGAAAAAATACTCCAGTTGATCGGCTCAACCGGGATGACAGCTAGTCATTTTGCCCCAAAGAAGAAAAAACCGACCCGTTTTATCCTTTGCCTATGCAGCGGGGTCTTTCTGCTTTGTGGCTTTATTTTTCACCATCCCATTTTTTATCTATTTGCCATCGTGGCGGGCGGCTGGTTCGTCGCGCCTAGGAGCTGGGCTAGCGCCAAACAATTTTCATTCGACATGAACCTGCTCATGGCGATCGCCGTCCTTGGAGCAATTGCAATTGGGCAACTCTCGGAAGGTGCAACGGTCACCTTTCTTTTTTCGGTCGCGCTTTTGCTGGAGAGTTGGAGTATCGATCGGGCTAGGCGAGCCATCAGCGCTCTGCTCGACTTATCCCCAACGCTTGCGCGGGTGATGGAGGAAGATCGGGTGGTCGAAAAAAAGGTGGAGGATGTGGCTGTAGGTGAGCGAATTCTCATTCGCCCAGGTGAGAAAATACCTGTTGATGGAACAATTTTAAGTGGCAGCTCTTCGGTCAATCAAGCGCCAATCACAGGTGAAGCATTGCCGGTTACCAAAAATGTGGGCGATCCAATCTTCGCGGGAACGATCAACGAAGAAGGTGCGCTAGAAGCTCGCGTGACAAAAGAGGCGGGCGACACGACGCTCGCACGAATCATCAACATGGTCCAAGAGGCCCGCACTAAACGTGCAAAGGCCGAGCAGTGGGTCGATCAATTCTCTCGTATTTATACCCCTTGCATGATCCTTTTAGCCCTCTGTTTTGCTCTCATCCCGCCACTTTTTGCCGGCGGCGATTGGATGAAATGGATCTACCAAGGCTTAGTGATGCTGGTGATCGCCTGTCCTTGCGCTTTGGTGATCTCTACACCAGTGAGCATCGTTTCAGCCCTCACTGCAGCGGCACGGACTGGGGTCTTGATCAAGGGGGGGATTTTTTTAGAAGTGGTTGCAAAATTGGAGGCGATCGCCTTCGACAAAACAGGGACGGTGACCATGGGAAGACCCAAGTTGCAGCGGATCATCCCCTTCAATCACCATTCAGAAAAAGAACTGCTCTCTATAGCAGCCAAACTTGAAATGGGCAGCGAGCATCCCTTAGCGCGGGCGATTTTAGAGAGGGCCGTCCAAGAAAAGCTCCAGATTTTGCCGGCAGAAAATTTTAAGGCATTTAAAGGGATGGGAGCCGAAGGGACAATT
>JAGVJV010000285.1 GCA_020050965.1 Parachlamydiales bacterium | reverse complement strand
CAGCATTCCGATGTGGTCGGCTGGCGTCTGTTCAAAGCCAAACTCGGAGGCTTGTCTGCCGCGGAAAATGTTGCCGCCGCCAACGACTATGCCTACTTCAAGGCCCAAATCACAAATTTCTTTGACTGATTTAGCGATATGTTCGCAGGCAAAATGGTCCATTCCAAAATCCTGATCACCCATGAGGGCTTCTCCGGAAAGTTTTAAAACGACCCGTTTATAGCGTGGGGCAGCCATGGCCTATTCTCCTATTCGCCACCTCAGATAGCTGTTGACCTCTATTTGCTTCTTCTGCGCTTTCGATTCTTTTGCGACTAGATCAGCAATCGAAATCTCATTGTCTTTAATGAACTTTTGGTTGAGTAGGCAGAACTGGTCATAGAAGGCTTTCAATTTTCCTTCGACGATTTTCTCGACGATCTGCGCAGGTTTGCCCTGCACTTGGCTTCGGCCGATTTCTCTTTCCCGCTCTTTGATCTCGTCAGGAACATCTTCTGCTCGCAAGTATTCGGGCGCTTCAGCAGCGATGTGCATCGCGATATCGCGAGCGAGGGCTTCGTTACCTCTACCACCTGAAAGTTCGACCACTGTGGCGATTTTGCCATTCATGTGCGAGTAATAACCGATCGAAACATCTGAACTCTTAGCTAAGAGTTTGATCCGCTTTATCTGGATATTTTCGCCGAGGCTTTGCACCATGAGGGCACGGTACTCGTCGATGGTGAGTGAAGGATCTTTCTTGCTCTTGTGAGCGAGAAATGCTTCGAGGGATTTAGGGAAAAGTTCGGCGGCTTCGCTTGCTAAATCGCGTACGAAGTGCTGGAATTTATCATTCACAGCAACAAAGTCGGTCTCAGAGTTGATTTCGACTAAGGCAACCGCCTTATCGCTCTCTCCAATTCCAATTGCCCCTTCTTTTGCTTCGCGCCCCTCTTTTTTGACAGCGGAAGCGAGTCCCTGCTTACGCAGATTCTCAATCGCTTTGTCGAGGTCGCCTCCAGTTTCATCCAGAGCAACTTTGCATTTTGCCATTCCAACGCCAGTGCGCTCGCGCAGTTCTTTCACTAATTCGGCTGTGACTTTGCTCATGACTATTCTCCTCGTAACTTTTCTTCGAGTTCAGGAGACTGTTCGGCAGTTTCGATCCCTTCTTCAGCCGCTTCTCCACCCATTTTCTGAGTGTTGATGTTCATCTCCGCTTTGAGGTCAATGATCTCTTGCGTCAGGGAACCAAGAATGAGTTTAATGCTTTTGAGCGCATCGTCGTTACAAGCGATCACGTAGTCGATTGGATCGGGATCGCAGTTGGTGTCGACGAGTCCCAAAATAGGGATGCCTAGTTTCTTTGCTTCTTTCACTGCGATATGCTCACGTGAAGGATCGACCAAGATGATCAGGCCGGGAACTTTGCGCATCGCTCGGATTCCAGAGAGGTTGCGTTCGAGTTTTCCCTGATCTTTTCCCATCAGAGAGATCTCTTTCTTTGTCAGACCTTCTCCGCCAGCAGCGAGTACTTTTTCGATTCTCTCGAGGGATTTCACTGAGTTGCGAATGGTTGGAAGGTTGGTGAGCATTCCGCCTAGCCAACGTTCACACACGTAGAATTCGCCTGCTTCTTCAGCGCACTCTCGGATGACGCTTTTCGCCTGCTTTTTGGTTCCGACGAACAGGATCGATTTTCGTTTTTTAACTGTCTCGCGCACCACTTCAGCTGCAATGCGAATTTGCTGCATGGTCTTTGCGAGGTCGATGAGATAGATTCCATTGCGCTCCTCAAAGATGAATCGCTTCATCTTGGGATTCCAACGGTGCTTCTGGTGCCCGAAATGGGCTCCGCTTTCAAGGAGTTCTTTGATTGTAATAGCTTTCTTTGCCAAGCCTTGTCCCTTTTGTTGTTTGACGACGGCATCTCCCCCTTAAGAGAAGATTTCGGTCTTGGTTAACGATTTATTAGTCCAATTAACACGATGTTAGATGGATAGCGCCTGGTCAGAATCGAACTGACGCTTATAGCTTTGAAGGCTATAGTTCTACCATTGAACTACAGGCGCACGGGTAGTATGGTTACCATTTTTACTCAAATCTTCCTTTTTTTCCAAGAAAAATGGTAAAAATTTGGTGATGGACGTTTCAAGTGTATCCCGGCGAACTAGCCGCATCCTAAACTTTTTCCTTGTTATCATGCTTCTCATCTTGATTCGGGTTTGGTATTTGAGCGTAATCCAATACGACTTGCACTATCAAGAATCTCTTAAACCGCAGCGGCGCAGCAGCATAGAGCGGGTGGAACGGGGCAGCATTCGCGACCGGTTCAATATTCCGCTTGCGGTCAATAAAATGCAGTACAATGCGGCCATCTGCTACAGCGATATCCGTCAAATTCCGAGTGTCCGCTGGGAAAAAGATGAAAAAGGGAAGAAAAGGCGGGTGATGGCCCGAAAGGATTATATTAAAAAAATTTCTCTGCGTCTGGCTGAGGTTCTTCAGATGGACCCGCAGGTGGTCGAAGACACGATTCAGAGCAAGGCTTGCCTTTTTCCCCATACTCCTTTCGTCTTAAAGGAGGACATCTCGGAGAAGCTCTATCTAGAGCTCAAAATGATGGAAAAGGATTGGCCAGGCCTCAAAATGCAGCGTGCATCCAAGCGGGTTTACCCCCAAGGCAAGGTGGCCTGCGATGTGATCGGCTACATGGGGGCAATCGGCCAGCAGGAATATCTGAAAATAGCCTCGGAGATTGAGGAGCTGAAGACTTATTTGGCCGAGCATGAAGAGGGAAGTGCCCCTTTTCTTCCTCAGGGCTTTACCAGTCCGCAGGAGGTTAAGCGGCGTCTGCAAGAGCTGCAGGAGCGCTCCTATACGATCAACGATCAGGTGGGCAAGAGCGGTGTTGAGGCTTTTTTTGATGAGAGGCTGCGTGGGCGATTTGGTAAAAAAATTTATGAGATCGATATCAAGGGCAATCCACTGCGTGAACTCCCCGGAGGAAAGGCGCCTATCCCTGGGGAGCGGCTGATTTTAAGCATTTCTGCTGAGCTGCAACTTGAGGCTGAAAAGCTTCTGGCTGAATATGAACATCTGCAAGAGATGCGCGACCAATCAGATTCGAAGCGGTCGCATCCCCCTTGGCAAAGAGGCGGCGCAATTGTGGTCATGCATCCCAAAACGGGTGAAATCTTGGCGCTAGCCTCCTATCCCCGTTTCAATCCCAATGATCTGATACCCGCGCAAACTCCCGAAAAGCGCAAAGCCAAACGCCCCTCGATCATCCAATGGCTGGAGAGCGAGGCCTATATCGGGGAAATTTGGGATGGGAAGCGGCCCATGCAAAGGGAATATTTTGCAGATGGGGAGTTCTATCTAGAAGAAAAACCGCTCACCTGGCAACGCTATCTCAATACCATTTTGCCCAAGGATGCTCCCATCCGCAGCAGCATCGAAGCCGTGACAACCCTTGGTAAAGCGGTCCAGTTGCAAGAAGGGGATCAAAATCTTCCTTACATTGATCCGATTCCGGACCAAAGAGATAAGCAGCTCTTCATGGATCTGATCCAAATGGTGGTCAAAAAAGAGTGTTTCACTCCGTCACTTCTTGAGCACGTGGGCGACCAATCAATCGCCGACTTTCGTCTCTACTGCCAAACTGTCGCGCGGCATTTAGAACCCCTTAAAGAACATATGCGCGAATCGTTTCACAAAGAAGATTTCAAAAAATGGCGCGAAGAAAATTTCACCTCTTTCATCAAAGAAAAGCGAAAGAAGGAAAAAGCCCACAAACGATACGCACGCCCTTACACTGAATATTTAGAAAAACAAGAAACCGAGATGTTCAATGAGTTCTGGGAGAAGAACCGGTGGGATCTGCTCTATGCGTACGTTCTCGAAGACCACGCTGATCCGATGCTGGGAAGCTTAAAGCAAATCCTCCTTTCGTTGGAGAAAGACGATGGGATTAATTATTTAAAGGCGCTGCGGACTTTTGATGATCTCGCTCGTCCTCTACACGGCAAATACACTGCATTGCGCAATACCGGCGGTATTCAATATGAAAAACATCTCGCAGCCGCCTTCTATCCGTACAATGGATTTGGCCTGGGCCGCTCTCTGGCCTTCCGACAAGCTACTCCGATGGGATCGATTTTTAAACTGGTCACCTCCTATGCAGCACTCCGGCAGCAGTATGTCAAAGGGGCCACCAATCTCAATCCCTTTACCCTCACCGACGATCTGCAATGGACTGCCCGCCCTGGAAGCAATGAACAGGTGCTCGGCTATTTTCCAGATGGGACACCTATCAAAAGACTCTACAAAGGAGGAAGACTCCCCAGAGCGGCCTACCTGAAGATAGGCGAAATCGATATCGTCAAAGCGATCGAGCGGACCAGCAACATCTATTTTTCGATTCTGGCAGGCGATTTTCTCAAAAGCCCGGCGACACTGCTCAATACTGCGATCGAATTTGGGATGGGAAGCAAAACTGGAATCGATCTGCCAGGAGAGTACGCGGGTGTTTTGCCCGACGATATCCTCACCAATAAGACCGGCTTGTATGCCTTCGCAATTGGGCAGCATTCGCTTGTCGCCACTCCTCTCCAAACTGCGGTCATGATCTCGGCAATTGCCAATGGAGGCAAGGTGCTCAAGCCACAAATTGTCAAGCTCGCAGCCGGCAAAAATCCCGATCAATCCCCTTTTTCTCTGACTGTCTATCCACACAAAGAAGCCCTTAAACAGATTGGCATCCCCTTTCCTCTCTTCACCAAAAATCTGGCAAGAGCGGAGGAGGGATTCATCGATTTTCAAGAGCCGATCGTCAAAAATACCCTCTTCTTCCCTAAAGAGATCCGTGAAAAATTGCTCGAAGGGATGGAGCAGGTGACAAATGGCGAAAAAGGGACCGCTCGCCTAAGCTTAATGCGATCCGCTCACCACAACAAAGAGGCGCTCGCTTCTTTCCGGAAACTGCACCCACAAATGCTGGGCAAAACCGGAACAGCGGAAATCCTCTACAAACCGACCATCGATGCCGGCACTTCTGCAGAACTTGAGAAGCACACCCAATTCGGCGCGGTCTGCTTTGAAGATGACGCACAAAAAAATCCCGAACTGGCCGTGGTGGTTTATTTGCGTTTCGGCTCTGCCGGACGGCAAGGCGCGCCAATCGCCGCTCGCTTAATTGAAAAGTGGCGTGAAATTAAGGCGGCGCATTAACATAAGTACATGGTGACATGGGATAATCGACTTTACGAACATGCCAATGATTGTATGGTCAAATCCATGGAATCGTGGAATGCAAATGAAGATTCTTCTTCTTGGAAATACTCTGTCTCTGCACGTCTCGCCTATCTCTGCGATATGATAGTCAATCTGGTCATTTTGCCCCTGGCCATTATCGGTGTCACCTTCGGCAGCCTGCACGCTCTTTTCACTTGGAACTGGCAATCGACTATCTTTCAATCGACCAAATCGTTCATCACCGAAAAATCAAATCATCTGTTCATCAGCATGTTCGGCGCACTCGTTTCTCCCGCCCTCGCCCATAGATACCGCGATGCCAACCTCGTCCCCTTCATCATCGCTGCTCGAATCGTTGTGATTACCGGCAGTATCATTTTCTATTTGGCTCGCTCATAGTAAAATTTTTCTTGTATAGAATTGATTTAAATGAACTAAAGGGCTAAAATACTTCTTAAAAAAGAGGGGATTTATGACAACAACTGCCTGTACTCAAAACGGCCAGAATCACATTTCGCCAAATCTTAATGAAATCCAATCTCATTCACTCCAATCGTCTAAAGCTATAGAGGAAGTCTATAATGAGTTTAAAAGAACCCAAAAGCTTAACAATGATTCTTTTAATCGAAGTGTAGATCAATTAGAACGAATGGACCTTTCTTATAGAGAAGTTGCACCTATCGCCGATGAGACAGCTGCGACAAAATTGAAAAGAATTTTAGAAAAAGCTCGCCGGCAAGTCCAAGAAATGAATTTGGCAAGCAAAATCTTCACTAAACAAGACCTTGCAGGGATGCGATCTTTCTTCACCCCTCCTGTTGAAATAACCTATGAAGATCCTGAAACTGGAAGAAAATATGTAATGCCAGATCATAGTATGTTATTAAACGTTTGTAGGGAATTATTTGGGCAAGGAAATTACATTGGGTCGGGTATGATGAGAAAGCAGAAATTGGGCGGAAGGCTTTGCGACATCGTATCTTGTGAAAAAAGCCAGGGACACCTTAATTTAGAACTTCCAAAAGGATTGCAACAAAAGGCCACTGACATCCTCGATAAAAAATTACATGAATGGAAATATGACAGCTTTCAGATCTGTGGATTTAATGAACTAATAAAATATGGGTTGAAAGAAGAAGCTGCTCGGAAAAACCATGCGATATTATTTTTTTATCAAAAACTTGATCGAGCCGATAAAAACAATGTCACCACTTCAGAAATTATTGATATGGTTCAAAGAAATGAACAGGATACAGCGCTAAACGGTGCTTTACGTGAAAGCCTCGCAGGTACTTCTATTGTTAGCGTTGATGTGACTTCTACTAATTATATTTTCCCTCAAGGTCCAAGGCCTGCAAAAGCCATCAGAT
>JAGVJV010000017.1 GCA_020050965.1 Parachlamydiales bacterium | reverse complement strand
CAGGCGCCGACGGTCGTTTCGGGTGTGGGGCTCTTCCAGGGTTTCTTCGCGTCGAAATAGACGTTGCCTAGGGATGCGAGCTCCATGATGAGCTGGGAGGCTTTGCGCAAATGGAAGGTGCTGTAGGCCTCTTTGATCTGAAGGGTGAGGTCATTTATTTTGGCGATGAACTCTTTGTCTTCTTCTTGCAAATGGATGGGCGGGACTTTGCCGTGGCATTGCTTTTGGGCGAAGACGAGGGTGCGGTTGGCCAGGTTGCCAAATTTTCCGAGCAATTCGGCATTGCAGCGCTGCTGGAAGTCTTTCCAGGTAAATTCGGAATCTTGGGTCTCAGGAGCATTGGCGGCGAGGTAGTAGCGGATCTGGTCGGCGGTGAAATTGGTGAAGAACCGCTCTAGATCGATGGTCCATCCTTCGGACTTGCTAAATTGTCTTCCCTCAAGGTTGAGGAATTCATTCGCAGGTAGCTCGTCGACGAGTTTGTAGGGCTGGTTTTGCCCCATGGTCATCGCAGGGAAAAAGACGGCGTGGAAGGGAATATTGTCCTTGCCGACGAAGTTGACCAGTTTGGTATTGGGGTCGCACCAGTATCTTTTCCAGGCATCTTTATCGCCGATCTTTTCGGCCCAGTCGCGTGCTGCGGAAATATAGCCGATGGGGGCATCGAACCAGACATAAAACACTTTTCCTTCGGTCCCTGGAAGGGGGATGGGCACGCCCCAATTCGAATCCCGGGTGATGGCGCGTGGATGGAGTTCGTTGATGTAGGCTTTGGCGAAATTGACGACGTTGGGCTTCCAATGCTTCTGGTCAATCCAGCTGTTTAGTTTGTCTTTAAAGTGGTCGAAGCGCAAAAACCAGTGCTTGGTCGGTTTGAGGATCAATGGTGCGCCGGAGACTTTTGAACGGGGATCTTTGAGATCGGTCGCCTCGTAACTGGAG
The DNA here is from genome assembly GCA_020050965.1 of Parachlamydiales bacterium. Taxonomy (GTDB): domain Bacteria; phylum Chlamydiota; class Chlamydiia; order Chlamydiales; family Rhabdochlamydiaceae; genus Sacchariniichlamydia. Next base: position 1,646 of record JAGVJV010000017.1, on the reverse strand, counting down.
CCACATCTTTGGCATTCATCGCCGCGTGCTTCAGGGAAGCTGCATTTGGGGCAAGTGCCGACAACATAGCGGTCAGCTAGGAAGCGGTGATCTTTTTCAGAATAGAGCTGGTCGGTCACTTTCTCTTCGATGTGGCCATTCGCAATCAGGTCTTTAAAGTACTGTTGGACGGTTTCGATATGGCCGGGCCAGGTGGTACGAGAATAGTGATCGAAAGAAAACTCTAGCTTTTCAAAAAGGGCCTTATTGATAAAGTGATTGATATCGACATGTTCCTGAGGCTCTCTGCCAGCTGCTTCCGCGCTGATGGTGATGGGCAACCCGTATTCATCCGAGCCGCAAAGATAGAGCACATCATTGCCCAAGAGTCGCTCAAAGCGGGCATAGCAGTCCCCTGGGAGATAGGCTCCTGCGATATGGCCAAAATGGAGTGGGCCATTCGCATAGGGTAGCGCCGATGTGATCAGGATCTTCTCACTCATCGTTCTCTTCTTTGGGCTTGGACTTTTGGTCGATCTCGTCGATCATTTTCAGCTCTTCAATATACTCAGGATTGGGATGCCTTTTGACGCTATCCAAGATATGTTTAAGAGATGTTTCTCTTCCCGATCTGATGTAATAACGGCCTAGCGCGATCGCATAGTGAGCGAGCTCGAAACTGCTATTGCAGATGCCTCTCAAAGACTCATTTGTTAGATTTTCTTTCATGGTACCTCTTGGTTTTATGTTCTTCCGCAATTAAAATACTGCGCAAAATCTCATATGCGCTGTGCAAATTATCATTTGTTACTATGTAATCGTAGTGTGTGGCCATTTCGAGTTCTTTCTCGGCCCAGGCTAGCCGCTCTTCGATGTGCTCTTCTGCTTCGGTTTTCCGATTGAACAGGCGGGTCCTTAGTTCTGCCATCGATGGAGGTCTAATGAAGATGTAGACCGCAGGATAGTTCATTTTTTTGAGCTGAACTGCCCCTTGCGTGTCGATCACTAAAAGGACATGCTGGCCTTGGTGGAGTTTCTTCTCGACGTGCTCTTTTAGCGTTCCATAGTGCTGACCAAAAACGGTCGCATGTTCGAGAAACTGCCCCTCTTTTTCTTTCTCTTGGAACTGGGCCTCTGTCATGAAGTGGTAGTCTTTATCGGCTATTTCGCCTGGGCGGATGGGGCGGGTGGTGCAGGAGATGCTCTCGGTTACGCTTGGGAATTCATCGATCAGCATCCGGGCAAGGGTGGTCTTCCCAGTGCCTGCAGGGGCACTCATCACGACAACAAACCCTCTAGAAAGTGATCCTAATAATTTTTCCATTACTCTATATTTTGCACTTGTTCTCTTATCTTTTCCAGCTCTGCTTTAGAGCTAATCGCCACTTGGGTAAGGGGAAGCTCGGCCGATTTCGAGGAAACGGTATTGATCTCGCGCAAAATCTCTTGGATCAAGAAATCGAGGGTTCTCCCAATGCTCTCCCCTTTGGATTTAAGCAGGTCGGCAAATTGGGATAGGTGCGATTTCAGCCTTGTGATCTCTTCGGTAATATCGGCTTTTTCGGCAAAGAGGGCCACCTCTCGCAGGATTCTTTCGTCTTCTAATGGCTTTTCTAAAATTTCTTGGAGTCTCAGGAGGAGTTTTTCTCGATAAATTTCTGGTGCTT
>JAGVJV010000196.1 GCA_020050965.1 Parachlamydiales bacterium | reverse complement strand
TGCTGGGATCATCCAGGATATCAAGAAAAAACAGAGTATGTGCAAGCATTTATTGATAACTTATTAGAATGAGGCAATTTTATGAACAAAAAGATTTATAGTAACTTAATAAGATTTTCCCTTATCTGTTTATTCGTACTTGGCAATGATATTTACGCTGGAATAGATCCAAAAACAGAACTAGGAAAAATGTATAATCAGGCGCAGAATCAAACCTCAGATATCAATGAACATGTTCCAGTTCTTTATAACCTTGCCAAAGAATGCTCTAGTGTTGTGGAAATAGGGGTTAGGCACATGGTTTCCACTTGGGGATTGCTTCAAGGGCTTTCTGAAAGTAGCGCCCCAAATCGATCGTATCTTGGAATTGATCTAGCTTTGCCGCCTGCCGACTTGTTTGCAAAAGCAGTGAGACTCTCACGCACAAATGAAATCCTTTTCGACTTTTGGCAAGAGAATGATCTGAATATTATAATCCCTTACACCGATCTCCTTTTTATCGATTCATTCCATACATACTGTCACTTAACCTACGAATTGGAAACTTTTTCCCCATACGTCTCTAAATACATAGCTATGCACGATACAAGCGCTCCTTGGGGAAATGTAGATGAACCTTATCATGGAGACTATTCTGAATATCCAGATAGTTATAATCGAGATAAGCGAGGTTTATGGCCCGCTGTTGAAGATTTTCTAAAATCTCATCCAGAGTGGGTTTTACATAAACGGCTATTGAATAATCATGGATTTACTATTTTAAAGCGCGTGGAATGAGCCTCGCCTCAATCTCCCGATCAGCTGCCCGACAGCAATCCCTTCATCATTGGGAGGGATCTGTCGATGGGTATAGGGTGTAAAGCCGGCCGCTTTTAAATAGCCAATGGCCTTCTCGACCAGCAATTTATTCTGCATCACACTGCCTGTGAGCAAGACCGCATCGCTATTGCCCAATTTGGCAAGGCTCACCATCGCTTTCGCTAAAGCATCGTGGAATGCCAGGGCCTTTTCTGCAACCGATCTAGCTTTATCGTCTACAATCTGCTTGATCATCGGACGCCAGTCTAACAAATAGAGGTTCTTTTCTTTGATCAAAGGGATTTCATAGCTGATTTCCCCTTTCCCACTATAGGCCGCGTTTTCAAGAGAGCAGCCCAATAAGGCACTCACCCCATCAAAAAGCTTATTCATGCTGCTGCAAAGGGGTGCGTTGCTCCCTTGCAATCGGATTAGCTCTTCTTCAGTGAACTCATTTCCTTGGTACCGATCAAGGAGACTAATCATTGCGTATTTTGCATCTTTAGCCTTTTCTCCACCCTTAAGTCTAAAGGGATATAGGCTAGCAATCCGCTTCATCGAATTTTCACCAACACTAAAAGCTTCACCGCCCCAGATGGTCCCATCATCTCCCCATCCTGTCCCATCCCAGACGATGCTAAAAAAGGGAGGAGTCAAATTGTTGTCGATCATTCCCGACCAAACATGCGCTTGATGATGTTGAATACGGGTAGAGGAGATATTTTTTTTGAGCACATATTGGGTGCTGTAGTAGTCAGGATGCTTGTCTCCTACCCCCTCTGCGTAGTGAATATCGAGTAGCTTTTCCCAGCTCTGAATCTCTTGGGCATAGACATGGCGGTTTTCTTCTGAATCGAGATCCCCAATGTGCTGACTTGCATAGATCTTGCCCTCCTTTAAAAAGGCAAAGCTATTTTGGAGTTGGCCTCCGGCAGCAAATAGAGTCTGATAGGAGGGCATCTCAATCGTATTTGGAACATACCCACGCCCTCTTCTCATTAAAATTGGCTGCTCTCCGATCACATGGACAATCGAGTCACAGAGCTGGTGACTCATTTTCAAATTGTGCATCAAAATGAGATCAGCATTATTTCCATGTGATACGACAAGAGGCTTTTTCAAATAATGCAGTAGCAAATATTGAAGCGCAGTGTGTGGAAGCATCACCCCCACGTAAGGGCTCTGACGTCCATTTGAGTTTTTCTTCTTCAGCATTACAATAGGAGCTGCAGCGGATCTCAAAACAGCTTTCTCAATCGCACTCACCTCAGCAATTTTTTCCACCTCAGCAAGATTCGGGCAAAGCAGTGTTTTATTACCACCCTCTTCTTCATTGGTCGCAACAGCCAGGAGCATATTTTGCAGAGCGACAATTTTTCCTTCTCTCAAAGCCTCTACAGCCACATCGATCCCTGGCTCGAGTTTTGGGCCACACTGCGGACAGCAATTGGTCTGAGAATAAAAACGGCGGTCTTCAGGATTAGCATATTCCGCCTTGCACTCAGGGCACATCGAGAATGTATGCTCCCGCACACTAAAGCGGGGTCCACAAGAGACACAGTGCAAAAAAGGGTAGAGATAGCGCCGATTTTTAGAATCGAAAAGTTCTTTCAAACATGCGTCGCAGATTGCCGTATCGGGCAAGGGAGTAAGGGCAGTATCTTCAATTGTAAAGCCGCTGTACTTTGACAAAGGCAGACTCTCGACATCGACCTCAGCAATCATCGCCCGATCGGGTTTATGCTCTATCATTTCATTTTGAAACCGATTTAAAGCATCCGGGGATCCCTGAACATCGATCCGCACCCCAGTGTCGGTATGGCTAATATTTCCATTTAACGCGTATTTCTGAGCAAGGCGATAGATGAACGGTCTAAAGCCTACCCCTTGGACAATGCCTTGGATAGCGATTTGCAACCTGACATCGGTGTTTGAGCATGAACGTTTGACCATGCTGTTGTATATAACATTTTTGACAATTAGTACTCTGTGACTTTTATTCTTCTATTTCTCTCAAATGACTTACCGAGCAATGGACAGCGCGGGCGGGTGTTACATTCCACCAGATATTGTCGATTTCTTTACCATGCTTCTCTACAAGTCCTCTCTTTAAATCTAGAACTTGCTGAAACTCGCGAGCTGTTTCACCGAATAGGAATGGCTGCTTGATAGATGATAAGCCAATATATTCAAAATAAGAGAAGAATCCGCCAGATTTGGTCAGATCCACATATTTTTTATGCGCTTTCTCGACAAAATCGGGTGAGAAGTTCATGAGCGGCAGGCCTGATACCACCACATCATAGGGCTTTGCCTGATAGTCAAAGATCGAAACATGATGAATTGCGACATTTTTCAGGTGGCGAAATCTTCTTCTGAGTAGATAGCAAAGATCGGCGTCATATTCGACTACATCTAAATGATCGGTCTCCTTCATCTGGCTAATCATCCCCTCTGTAAAGGAACCGGTACCTGCGCCAATCTCTAGATAACGTTGCGGCTTGGGATTTTTCGCAGCCTCGGCCACTTTCTTAGTGATTGCATTGACAAGACCTCTTGAGCTAGGGAAAATCGAGCCAATCGTGGAAGGGGAATGGAAGAATCGGTGAATAAAAAGAACAGCTTCCCTAAATCCGTAACTCTCATAGGCTGGTAATTCCTTACCCTGATGTGTAAAAGCTTCTATCTGCATCTCATAATAGAACCTATCATAAGCAGGATAGAAGATGAAGAAAATATATTGGAAGACAAAGTGGACTAGATGATCGATCCAGGTGAAAGCCACATTTTGCACTCCAGCATCTACAGCAGCCCGAGCTGTTGCCACCTCCATGAGATAGGTAGATTGAAGGGTAATAGTCTCTGTAGACAGAGAAAGGGCCTGAGTATTAAAATGAGTGCTTGACATTATTTTCACCTTATTAAATAAAATTATATAAG
>JAGVJV010000143.1 GCA_020050965.1 Parachlamydiales bacterium | reverse complement strand
CCTATCCTCAGCTGCTTGGCAAAGGGCTTGCCATTCGGTATCTGATTTATCGATCTCATCTGCTTCTGAAATACCATAGGCTTTTGGGTCTTCGCGTAAAGCCTTAAGGCGCAGTTGTTTAAGGCTTTGCCAGTCCGTGGTCTGAAGTGGTCTGATCTGAATATTAGCTTCCATCGTTTGTCCAATAAAACTCAAGAATAACAGTATTAGGATTTTATAGATAGTTTTCATAATTATTAATTAAGTTGAAATTAAAAGTTTATTATGATAATATTATATTATAAAATAATAGGTTAATAATGTTTTTAGATAATCCAAATTCTAAATTACCGAGTTTAGGGAGTTTGGCAGCTCAAGCTGTCCTAAAGGATTCTGAATCAACTTTGAAAAAGTTTAAAGATGAATCTTTACATAAATACTCGCTAACAATCTCTCATATGACAGAATTTGATATTAGAAGAACGGAGGCTCTTTTAAAGGATCTAGATTTTCCAAATGGGGTTTCGATCTATACGACTGGGAGTGATGGAAGACTTGAAAAAGCCTGCCGCAAAGAATCGCCTATTGAATTCATCATGATATGTAATTCTAAGCAGCGGCCGGTTGTCGAAGAAAAAATCAACAAGTTGATTGAAAGCGGGTTAATCCCCATAGATAAAGTGATTGAATGGAAAGACCCTGAAACCGATTCTCTAGTTGATTGCAACTGCTATAAAATTAAACCGATTATTCCATCGCGGTTTCTACATAACCTTAAACTTGTTGGATCGGAGGAGCAGCTCCATGAACTCACGGAGAAATTTGTAAGTGAGCTCTCAAAAATGAATAGTACTGATCGATCGAAATTCAGCAAGAAATTTGTAACTGCGCATATGAAACAATTGATTGAAGTAAGTACTGGAAAAGAAACCGAAGATGTCAACTTGGCTAAGGGTGTAATCTCTTTTTCAGGATTGGGAGGTAAAGGTACAAAACACTCTCTTCTTCGGCCTATCCAATATACTCTCGACTTAATTCTAGTGGATGCCATCAGAAAAAAAGGGAAGTCTACTGAAGAATTTGTTCAGATTCTCAAAGAGATGCCAAGACAGGCTCCTAATCAAATTGACTTCATGTACAGCCATGGATTTTTATCAAATCTTACTCCAGAAGATATTAGAGATCTGAAGAATGCTTATACTTTGGGACTATTTTACTTTCAGACTGCTCAGCATCTCTATTCTTCAAGTGGAAAACCTGTAGAGTTTGCGATTCCTGACAAAGAAGAACTGGCAAAAGCCTATCAGGATACATCTCGGATCTTAGCCAAAATCTAATTGCCCTCTTTAGAGAAAGGTTTTACAATCTTCTCTATGATCACCTATAAAGAGCTTATCGGGTTTATCTGGCAATTTGTTCGGCGACAAAAATGGCTCTTTTTTACCGTCTTTCTCATCGATAGTCTCACCTGGCCACTTGATGCTCTCATTTGGCCCTATATCCTGCACATTGTGATCGACATTTTTACCCGCTATGAGGGAGATCGGGCGGCTGCCTGGGAGGCTCTGCGCGCTCCGATTATCGGCGGAGTCTGTTTAGTCCTCTATGTCGAAATTGCATCCAGGGCGATGGGATTCTTGATGGCCAAAGGGATGCCGAAGTTGGGAGCGGATATCCGGATGGCGATGTTCGATCATATCCAGCACCACAGCCCTCACTACTTCAACGAGCGGTTTGGCGGGGCCCTGGCCAATAAAATGAACGATATGACCAATCAGGCCGATAAGATCATCCAACAACTGTTTTGGCCTATCGTCCCTACCATCGCAACGTGCATTTTAGCCTCTTTTTTCCTTTGGTGGGTCAGTCCGATCTTTACCTGGATTTTGCTGATTTGGATTGTCATTCATTTAGCAGTGCTCGTCAAATTTACCCGCCCTGTCGACGCCTATGAACATCGGAATGGTGAGGCGCGCAGTACTTTAATGGGCTGTATCGTCGATAGTTTTACCAATAATTTCGCCGTCAACCTCTTTTACCGTTTCCGGCATGAAAAACAGAACGTAGGGACTTTTCAGAAGATAGAACAAGAGACGAATGAACAAGCGAGAAAATATGTGGTCAAGATGCAGTGCTTTTTGTCCCTGTTTTATTTTGTCGCAGTTGTTTTCGGTGTATTCGGTTCGCTGATTTATCTATGGCTCCGGGGAAACATTACTACTGGGCAAGTGGTTCAGGTGTTCACGACGATGTGGAGCATCTCGATGATTTTATGGACGCTCGGCTCATCACTTCCTTTCCTCTTTCAGTCGTTTGGGATCGCTAGGCAGGCATATTCGGTGATCCGCGATCCTCAAGATTTAGGGGACCTTGAGGGGGCTAAAGCGCTGAAGGTTGCGCGTGGCGAAATCGTCTTTGATAATGTCTCATTCCACTATGGGGAAAATCGGCTGTTTCAGAACAAGCACGTGCATATCCACGGCGGGGAAAAGGTGGGATTAGTTGGCTATACGGGGGCAGGCAAATCGACTTTCGTCAATCTGATCCTCCGATTTTTTCCTCTGCATCATGGAAAAATCCTCATCGATGGGCAGGATATTGCCGGAGTCTCTTTGGAGTCGCTCCGGAGGCAGATTGCGCTCATACCGCAAGATCCGCTCCTGTTTCATCGCACATTACAAGAGAATATCTGCTTTGGGAAACCCGAGGCAGATGAAGAAGAGATCATCCATGCTTCAAAACTGGCGCATTGCCATGAGTTTATTCGAAATCTTCCGCGCGGCTATGAGGCAAAAGTGGGGGAGAGGGGGACGAAACTCTCTGGAGGGGAGAAACAGCGTATCGCCATCGCTCGGGCCATTCTTGTCGATGCTCCGATTCTCATTCTCGACGAGGCCACCTCATCCTTAGATTCCGTTACGGAGAAGTATATCCAGGATAGCTTGGAGAAATTGATGCAAGGGCGAACCACCATTGTGATTGCTCACCGCCTCTCGACTCTATCGCAGATGGACCGGCTTTTGGTGTTCGACAAGGGAAAAATCGTCGAAGAGGGGAGCCATACAATTCTGCTGGCAAAAGATGGATTATATGCTAGAATGTGGAGGATGCAAGTCGGGGGTTTTTTACCGGATCAAAATATATGACTACGGAAACTACTAGCTTAATCAACAACTGGAGACAAACGGATTACAGTTTTCTCGATGAGTGTCGGGAATGCCATTTGGGAGCGCTTAACTATTGTTTATTGGGCTTTCAATCAGTAATGACTGCTGGGGTTTTCGCGGGGAACATGATTCTCTTATCAAGAGGGACTTGTAAAGACTCTTTTAATTTGGCGATCGGGCTTTCAGCGGGTGCCTTAACTGTGAACTGTGTTTATTTATCCCTCACTTGTTTTCTTAAGGCACGCTATAGTTGCTGCGGGGCCAAGCCGATTTTCTCAGAGGTGTATAAGATCCAACGGGAAAAGTGTTGCTATGATACGACAATTGTCCTCTCCTCAGGTTATATCCTCGCAAACGCTACAACTCTTTTCGCAACGGCTCTTTTCTGTAATTAACTTCCTCTATATACAGATGATAGAGGGAAATCACCATGCCAAATACCTTATCTCCAGAAGAGCTGCAGAAGATGAACGCCTATTGGAGAGCCGCCAACTACCTCTCCGTCGGTCAAATCTACCTCTATGACAATCCTCTCCTGAAACGCCCGCTGAAACTCGAAGATGTGAAGCCCAGGCTGCTCGGCCATTGGGGCACCACTCCGGGTCTTAATTTCCTCTATGTCCATCTCAATCGAATCATCAAAAAGAACGATCTGAATGCCATCTTTGTCACGGGACCTGGGCATGGCGGTCCTGCGATAGTGGCAAACACCTATTTGGAGGGGACCTATACCGAATATTATCCCAACATCACGCAAGATGAAGAGGGGATGAAAGCGCTTTTTAAACAATTTTCCTTCCCAGGCGGCATCCCGAGCCATGTGGCCCCCGAAACCCCTGGCTCGATCAATGAAGGGGGAGAGCTGGGTTATTCTCTGGCGCATGCTTATGGCGCTGTTTTTGACAACCCCGATCTTTTAGCTGTTTGTGTCGTCGGCGATGGAGAAGCAGAAACGGGTGCGCTGGCGACCAGCTGGCACTCCAACAAATTCCTCAACCCGGTCCACGATGGCGCTGTCCTTCCGATTCTGCACCTAAATGGGTATAAGATCGCTGAGCCGACAATCCTAGCGCGGATTAGCCGTGAGGAATTGGAGCAGCTTTTTCGCGGTTACGGCTACCTGCCCTATTTTGTCGAAGGAGATGATCCCGAAGCGGTGCATCAGCTGCTTGCCCAAACTCTGGATACCGTCACCCTCGAGATCAAACAGATCCAAGAAAAAATTCGTCGAGAAGGCTTTCAGGAGCGCCCCATCTGGCCGATGATCATCTTCCGGACACCTAAGGGATGGACCGGCCCCAAAATAGTTGATGGGCAGCAAATCGAAGGGACCTGGCGAGCACACCAAGTGCCCATCGATGAGATCAGCAAAAATCCTGAGCACCTCAGAATGTTAGAAGAGTGGATGAGAAGCTACAAGCCCGAAGAGCTCTTCGATGCTAAGGGGAAATTGATCCCCGCTCTTGCTCAATTAGCCCCCGCAGGTGATCGCCGAATGGGTGCCAATCCGCATGCCAATGGAGGCCTGCTCCTGCGCGATCTGAAAATGCCCGATTTTCGCAATTATGCCGTAAAAGTCGAGCATCCAGGCCAAGATCTCGCAGAGCCGACTCGAGTGATGGGGCAGCTCCTGCGCGATGTAATGAAGCTCAATTGGGACCAGCGCAATTTCCGCATTTTTGGGCCCGACGAGACTGCCTCGAATCGTTTGACTGCCCTTTTCGATATTACCGATAGAACCTCAACCGCAGAGATCCTCAAAAGCGATGACCACGTCTCTCCAGACGGGCGAGTGATGGAAGTGCTGAGCGAACACCTATGCGAAGGGTGGCTTGAAGGGTACCTTTTGACTGGGCGCCATGGCCTATTTTCCTGCTATGAGGCTTTCATCCATATCATCGATTCGATGTTCAACCAGCACGCCAAATGGTTAAAAGTGTGCCGTAGAATCCCATGGCGCAAACCGATCGCTTCGCTGAACTATTTGCTCACCTCGCACGTCTGGCGGCAAGACCACAACGGTTTTAGCCATCAGGACCCAGGCTTTATCGACCATGTGATGAACAAAAAGGCCGATATCGTCCGCGTCTATCTCCCGCCCGATGCCAACACACTCCTTTCAGTGACCGATCACTGCTTGCGCAGCCGCAATTACATCAATCTGATCATCGCCGGAAAGCAGCCCCAGCCACAATGGCTCGATATGGAATCCGCTATCAGTCATTGCACAGCGGGACTGGGGATATGGGAATGGGCCAGCAATGACAAAGGTTCTATCCCCGATGTGGTGATGGCCTGTGCGGGAGATGTGCCCACACTAGAGACACTTGCCGCTGTTGAAATGCTGTATCGCTTTTTTCCCACTCTAAAAGTGCGCGTTGTCAATGTGGTCGATTTAATGACCTTGCAGCCCCAAAGCGAGCATCCCCACGGCCTCAGCGATCAAGATTATAACGACATCTTTCCCAAAAATACGCAGGTCATTTTTGCCTATCATGGTTATCCCTCTCTGATCCACCGCTTGACCTATCGACGCACCAATTATCCCTACATGCACGTCCGAGGGTACAAAGAAGAGGGGACAACGACGACCCCCTTCGATATGGTAGTCCTTAACGACCTCGATCGCTTCCACCTTGTCATGGATGTGATCGATCGGCTCCCCCAACTCGCTCCTCAGGCCGGCTATGCCAAACAATTCCTCAGAGACAAGCGCCTGGAGCACAAAGAATATGTGCAGCAATATGGGATCGATATGCCAGAAATCCGCAATTGGAAGTGGGGCAAATGAACATCTTTGTCCTCAATCGAGGCTCAAGTACCATTAAGTGCAGCTTGTATCGCGATGAGAAACTCCTGTGGGAAAATCAAGGAGATCTCGATCAGATTCTTCAATCCCTGCCAGAAAAGCCAGGCCTCATCGGCCATCGAATCGTCCATGGAGGAAAGTGGTTCTCAGATAGTGTACTCATCACCTCTGATGTGAAAAAAAAGATCCAAGCCCTCTCGGAGCTCGCACCTCTACATAACTTAGCCGAAGTAGAAGGGATCGAGATACTAGAGAAGTATTTCCCCAAGATCCCCCAAATCGCCGTCTTTGATACCGCATTCCATCGCACACTGCCAAAATCGGCGCAAGTGTATCCGATCCCGTATCACTGGTACGAAGAGGGGATTAGGCGCTATGGCTTCCATGGGATCAGCTACCAATATTGCACCCGAAGAGCCGCTGAGCTCATCAAAACCCCCTCCAAAATGGTGATCTGTCACTTAGGCGCTGGTGCATCACTTTGCGCAGTAAAAGATGGCAAAAGCATCGATACCACCATGGGATTTACCCCCTTGGAAGGGTTGATGATGAATACTCGCTGTGGCTCGATCGACCCCGGCATCATCCTCCATTTCTTAAAAAAGAGAAGCCTGGAAGAAGTTTCTAAAGAGCTCTATTACGAATCGGGACTTTTTGGGCTTAATGGCAGCTTAGATGATCAAGCTTCCCTTGCATTTGAAGTTTACCTGCATCGATTAAACAGCGAAATCGGCTCCATGGTGGCTTCCTTACAAGGACTAGACGCGCTGGTATTTACTGCCGGTATTGGCGAAAATGTTTCCCTGCTTCGGCAGCGTGTGTGCGAGAACTTTTCCTTCCTGGGGATTACCCTAGGTCACACCTCGGATGAGAAAGAAGACACCATCCTCTCTTCCCCCAACTCCAAAGTGCAAGTCCTATTGATCCACACTAGGGAAGCCTTGGAAATCGCTCGGGAGTGTTTGAGGATTATGCCTAGCTAAAGGGGTAAAGAGGATTATGAAAAATAGATTTGATTCAAAAGAACCAGAAGATTTTTCCATCGTTCTGGGCGGCCCCCTGTTCCAATTGCTATTGCGCATGCGGCTAACTACACCTGATCTCAATCTCTTGAAAAAGAGGATTATTTATATCACCCTGTTCGCCTGGCTGCCCCTCTTGCTCCTCTCCATAGTCAAAGACAATTCTTGGGCAAATATCGGATTATCATTCTTTTCTGATTTCGAACTTCAAGCTCGCTTCTTGCTGGCATTACCACTACTGATTGCCGCAGAACTTCTGGTGCATAAGCAGCTGCGCAAGCTGGTGGGGCAGTTTGTCGATCGGGATATTATTACTAAAAATGAGATGCCGAGATTCAAGGAAGTGATAGCCTCAGCAATCAAAATGCGGAATTCGGTGACCTTTGAAGTGATTCTGCTCCTCCTCGTTTTTGTCGGTGGGCATTACCTCTGGAACACACTTAGCATTTTGAATACAATCACCCCCAGCATGGGGCCTTGGTACGCGGGATCCGACGCTACGGGCCAACATCTTTCCCTAGCGGGTTATTGGTATATCTTCGTCAGCAGACCAATATTTCAGTTTATTGTTCTACGCTGGTATTACCGAATATTCATCTGGAGCCTTTTCCTTTGGAGGTGTTCAAAACTTAAACTTAATCTGGTGCCAACTCATCCCGATCGCACATGCGGCCTTGGATTTCTATCGATGAGCAGTAGTATGTTCGCGCCCCTGATTTTGGCCCACGGAGTGCTTCTTGCAGGACTGATTTCCAACTCCCTCTTTTTTGGAGGAGCGCGCATAGAGGAATTCATCCCTCTAATAATTAGTGTTGTGGTTTTTATCGGACTGATCATATTGGGACCGCTGCTTGTTTTTTCACCATGTTTGTCGCGCACCAAACGAGCGGGCCTATGTGAATACGGCGCCCTTGCCAGCGGATATGTCGGTGAATTCGATCGCAAATGGTTGCGTGGAAGAGCCAACCGCAATGAACCCCTGATGGGAACCCCAGACCTACAGTCGCTTGCTGACCTATCGAATAGTTTTCAGGTAGTCCGCGATATCCGAAGTTTCCCGATAGATAAAGATACGATCATCCAATTACTTGCATATATACTCATCCCAGTGCTGCCGCTGATTTTGACCATACTCCCCCTAAAAGAGCTAGTCGCAAAATTATTTCGCGCTGTTTTTTAATGGAATTGGGCTGAAACCTATTTATTTGCAAAAAATAGACCAACCCATTAACCTTTTAGTCATTAATCACCAGGGGTACTGAGTTTGAACAAACTCGGTTGAGAAAAACCCTTAATACCCAAAAGGACTCAAAAGTTGGCCCCTAGGCTGGATTGAAAGCTCCCGCGGTTGAGCTATCGACAAGAGGATTGTATTGAGGTTAATACTACCCTCTTGTCGATAGTCTCAACCCCGGGGCTTTGAACCCGCCTAGCGGCCAACTTTTGAGTTCTTTTGGGTATAAACCTGATCTGGATAATGCCAGCGTAGGAAGAGTGTAATATGTCGATCTGTCGAAAGCCTTTTTTTGATCTTTCCCTTTATCTTGTTGCCAATAGATCATCATTTCCCGATGAAACTGCCTTCTTCACAAAAGTTGCAGAAGCTGTAAAAGGTGGAGTGACTTGTGTCCAACTCCGCGATCTTCAAAGCGATCAGTTTTCTATTTTAAAGACCGCCGCTCAATTGAGGACTATCCTCAAAGGGGTTCCGCTCTTCATCAACACTCTGCACATATTTGACGTCGCCAAAGCAGTTAATGCCGACGGCGTTTATTTAGAAGAGCCTTTTTCCTACCTAGAAGCCCGAAGAATCTTAGGTCCAAGAGCAATCATCGGCATTCCGGTCAAAAATCTCGAAGATATTGCCAAAGTTGGACCTGAGATCGATTACCTGAGCGTCAAAGTTGCCCCATCAAAATGGACCTGCCCCACCAACAACCTCATCTGGGGAATCGATGGGTTGCATGAGATACTCACCATGACACCCCACAGGGTAGTCGCAATCGGAGGGCTCAATTTGCACCTGGCTGCATCAATTTATAGAGAACTTCGTCCAGGGGATGGAATCGCAATGGCTGGTGGGATAATGAATGAAAAAGATCCTTTCAGTACAGCTCAGAAAATTCGGGCGATTTTACAGGAGAAACGCCATGACTAAAAGACTGCATCTTTTAAGCGCCTGCCTTGGCAATCTTTTCGAACATTACGATACCGCGCTCTTTAGCTATTTATCCCCCTTTTTGGCCCCCTTAATCTTCCCCAAAGAAGATCCGATCACCGCCCTGATCTTAACCTATGCGATTATCCCCTTAGGCATGATTGCTCGGCCGCTCGGCTCGCTCGTTTTCGGTTACATTGGCGATGTCTATGGGCGCAATCAAGCCTTATTTTTAACCTTGGCTGGGATGGCCTTCATTTCGGGCTGCATTGCTTTTAGCCCTACCTATCTTCAAGTGGGCATTCTGGCGCCTATACTCTTCTGCATCAGCAGAGTTTTACAAAATTTCTTCGCGGCAGGGGAGATCATGGGCGGGGCGATTTTTTTGCTCGAGAATACAGACCCCAAACGGCACGATTTACTTAGTAGCCTCTATAGCTGCTCCACGATGGGCGGTCATTTGATTGCATCTTTTGGCGTCTTTTTACTCTGCACTTTCCATGCGACAGATCAAGGCTGGAGA
The DNA here is from genome assembly GCA_020050965.1 of Parachlamydiales bacterium. Lineage (GTDB taxonomy): Bacteria > Chlamydiota > Chlamydiia > Chlamydiales > Rhabdochlamydiaceae > Sacchariniichlamydia. Next base: position 4,761 of record JAGVJV010000143.1, on the reverse strand, counting down.
GTCCTTTATCTGGCTGGCTGCATCACTGCACTTTTCGCCTGTTTGCTTCGCCGCTCCGCTCCCATGACACAGCCGACAGAAAAATTTTCTAAAGCAGCCAATTTGTGGAAATACCGCAGGCCGCTCCTTTATATCGCAATCACTTCGGGTTTTGCCTATGCTAACTACTCGATTGCCCTCGTCCTGATGAACGGATTTCTCCCCCTTGTCACTACATTTACAAAAGCTGAAATCATGCAGGTCAATACCTATTTGCTGATTTTTGACTTCTGCGCCCTTCCATTCTTCGGGTGGCTTGCCTCGAAAATGCCGCGCGAAAGACTAATGCTGGCAGCCTCACTAGGGGTCGTTTTGTGCGCCATTCCGCTCTTGATGTCGTTGCAAGGGGCCTGCCTCTTCGGCATCATCGCTGTTAGAGCGGCGCTTGTGATTTTCGGGGTTGCCTTTTTTGCCCCCTACCACGCTTGGGCCGGCCAACTCATCCCACCCTCCTGCCGCTACGCTGTCATTTCGCTCGGCTATGCCCTAGGATCGCAGCTGATCGGCAGTCCCACCGCGGCCCTTGCTCTCTGGTGCTTCAAACAGACCTCCACGATTTCGAGCACTGGTTGGTACTGGATGGCCTTGGCGCTGGCAAGTAGCATCGTTCTTATCAAAAGCAGAGAACTCGCTGTTGCAAAAATTCAGTAGAAAGACTAAATTTATTTGATCAAAAAAACTTGGAGCTAAAAATTGACTGGTAAATATTTGAGATTAATACAGGCAAATTGTAGTGATACAGATGTTTTTGATTTCGATCCAACAAATCCTAAATGGGATTCTCGATCTAAGAAAATAGGGCATCTCATTCGATTTTCATTCCCCTCTGCACAGAAAGAAATGGTACAAGACCTTTCTTTAAGAAATCCTGAGAGACCTGAGGTGACAGATCTTGCAGTAGGAGTGATTAACTATATCGGTTGGGATGGTGCACCAGGAGATCAAGTTGAGCTCGGTACGAGAATATCTTTTCAAAATAAGGCGATCTTACAAGAGGCTCTTCTTTCTTTGACAAATGAAATGCCAATAATTGAAGCTCAATTTGTTATTTATGATTATGATTTTCATGCGAAAAGTTTTTTCAAAAGGTTTTACACAATAAAAGATCCGATTAAATTTATTATTCCTGATGGGCGCCCGGTTGATCTCTCTGAAGATCCGGAATACGATAAAAAGCCAACTCTGTTTTATTTCGGCGGCATCCTAGCGCCTATAGGTGAAAATCAGAAGGTGGGCTATGCCTTCAGCGCTACAGGTCCTAAATTTACCCGAGAAATCGGAGAATCTAGAACGGCTGAAATGCTAACTTTATTTGAGTAGAAAGGAGAATAAAAAATGAGCGATGTATGCATTTTTCTAAATACCAGAGTAGAGAATTCTGGAACCCTAGCTTGGATCGGCGATAAAGGGCTGGCTCCTTACCGTTATCTATTTAATGGGAAGACCATGCAAGTACAGCCTAGAGATTCCGATAAAGTCATCGAAATCCATCACGTTGAGGCCTTTCATGAAGATGGAGATTGGAATTATTCTAAATCCAACGGGTTGCTTAGATCAGAATCGACGGGGATGATCAAGACCATCCTTTCAATCGTATTGCTTGTCCCAGGAATCATTGTCGGGATAGTTTTCAAAGTACTTGCTTACCTATCATCTGACATAAGAGAAAAGCACTCTCTAGTGAAAGAGCATTTCACGCCCATTAATCGAGTGATTGGCAGCGTAGCAAATCCGATTAAGACTCGGCATGAGCTTCACGAAGCGATTGCTGCCGAGCGCAAATCCGATCCAAAAAATCATCGCACAGATGCCATGATTATTCATGGAGATGGCAACCTGACCATCAATGAAGATCCTGGAATTCTCGCCTTTAACCCAATGAAGTTGATCTTAGATGGCGTTAAAATCGTCCATGAGCCAGCAATGGGGGATCGACTGGACGATAAAATGTTGTTCTCTGGCAAGTGGAAAGTGGGACCCCGAATGATTACCAATGATCCCAGTATTGCGGGAGCCAAAGTTCAGCAGGCCAAGTCAATTGATGACGCCCTACGTTATGAAGCACCAAAGAGAAGTTGGACTTCTTGTAAAAGATATCACACGATTATTGAGATGGCAAAGGCATAAACAATAGGATCCATTGCACTCTCTTAGAGCAGCGGATCCTGTTTATAGCTTTGCTTTTGGTTTTTCAGCGAGGCTTTTCCAAGGGTCAGAGAACTCCTTGATAAATAGCCTTGCCGCTACTGTGTTATTGTTGAATAAGCTTCTGTTTTTATGTGATAAATCTGCTAATTCTAAAATTATAAATTTTGAAAAAATGTTATAATATAGAGACTTTGCAGAATATAGAGTACACTCGACAACCTGTCTAAGATTATCATATATTCGATCTCTCTCATTTCGGTTCGAGAAGGGGTGTATTGCTAATGAAAACAGCGCCCTAACAAGGCATTCAACAGCACCAGCAACAGTAAGAAGGGCAAGTCCTATTTCAGTGATCGCATAAGTGATTACAGTTGCTTTTTCATCAACAACTTTAAGATCGCGCCATCCCATCAGTTCACACATCTTTAATGATGCGTGGGGTGGCCCCAATAAAAAATTAACAGCCATTTCAATTCTCTCCTTGTAAAATTACTGAAGCATTCTATTAGATATTAACCTTTTTCACAAGGATTTTTTTACAATTCCTGCTGGATTGCTTGGCAAAACCGCTCGATTTCTTCCTCAGTATTATAGTAGTGGACCGAAGAGCGGATGAGGCTGCTCAGGCCTCGCTCTTCTAAATCAAGCCGAGCATATTCAGCGAGAGAGACCGATGTATTGATCCCCTTCTGGCGCAGGGCTTGGGAAACCGCCGCAGCCTCTTTTCCCTCAATTGTAAAAGTGACAATGCCGCATTTGTTTTCCCCTAAATCCCTCACCACGACTCCTGGAATAGAGGAGAGCTTAGAGCGTAGCAAAGTAGAAAGTGAGCAAATCTTTTGCCAAATATTGACCATTCCCCATGAGGTTGCATACTCAATAGCCGTTGCCAGCCCAATCATATTGGAATAATTGCGCTCCCAGGTTTCAAAGCGAGTCGCATTTTCGCTTATCTGATACTTGTTAAGACTCACCCAGGGGGCGGCATGCAAGTCGAGAAATGGGGGCTCTAATTGAGAGATTTTCGATTTCCGGACGTAGAGAAACCCTGTTCCCCGAGGACCACGAAGATACTTTCGCCCTGTCGCACAAAGAGCATCGCACTGGATCTTTTCGACATCAATGGGCAGTTGACCTACTGATTGGGTCGCATCGAGCAGATAGAAAATCCCATGCTTCTTTGCAATCGAACCCACGGCCTCTGCTGGATTGATCAGCCCACCTTGTGTGGGGATATGGGTGATCGCGATGAGTTTAACTTGCGGATTAATCATTTTCTCCATGGCAGAGAGGGAGAGTTGACCATGCTCATCATCGGGGATCACATCGATCACGGCTCCTGTTTTTTTTGCGACTTGGAGAAAGGCGATGTAGTTGCTTGCATATTCTGCCTTCGCTGTAAGGATCCGGTCTCCAGGCTTGAAGGAAAGCGCATAGAAGACCATATCCCAAGCGCGCGTGGCATTTTCGAGATAGGCGATCTCTTTTGGACTGCAATGGATCAGTTTTGCCGCAGCTTCATAGAACTGATGAATCGTCTTTTGAGCTAGATCTTCTGCTTCATATCCGCCGATTTCAGTTTCCAGCTTGAAATGAGCATTGACCGCTTCGATCACTGGCGTCGGGATAAGAGAAGCTCCAGCATTGTTAAAATGGAGGACTCTGGAGCATCCTGGCGTTTCTTTTCTAGCTTTTACTACATCTAACGTCATTTCTTCTCGACGATTTCAACCGCTACTTGTTCGTGGTAGATATTGTAGGCTAGGTATTTTGCTTCGAATCCTGACTGGGCTAAAAACTCCTGGAGGGCTTTAAATTCGTGATTCTCAGAGCCGGGGTAGTTATAGAATTCGTCAAAAACGATGATTGTGCCTGGCCGTATTTTGCAGCCGAGCACTTGGAAGGCAGTAGCTGCTGCAGAATAAATATCGCTATCAATGTGGAGAAAGGCGATCTGCTGCTCATGCTTTTCTGTGAAAGGGGGGAGGGTATCTTTAAACCATCCTTTGATCAGCTCCACGTTATGCAACACGGGTGGAAGGAGCTCGGGATTCCGAAAGGCAAAAGTTCCAGCAGGGAAAATTCGATCTGCACGGACCCAATCTTCTGGCAGTCCTTCGAAAGAATCAAATCCATAGAGTCTCTGATGGGGATTTAATGCAGCGAGAAAGTTGATCGTTTTGCCTGTGCAGACCCCTAATTCGATATACAGGCCCTTTATTTTTACACGATCAGAGCCATAGCGGAGTACTTCGGCATCGGAAGTGAGCTGAGCGGCATCGGACAGGTATTGATCGGCAAATTGGTTGGCTGCTTCGTTATCCCAATAGGGCTTATTGCGCGACTTAAAATGCAAAATCTGGTTGCCGCCCACTTGTTCGCTGCCAGGTGGAGTAGTCAAAATCTGACCCCAATCAAATTTTTCAGCGGCACTGCAAAGGGATAAGGATAAAAGAAATGGAAGGAGCTTTTTCATGGTGCCAGTTTAAACCAAGGCGCAAAAAAGTCAAACCTCTATACCCAAAATGACTCAAAAGTTGGCCGATAGGCGGGTTCAAAGCGCCAAAAATCGAT
>JAGVJV010000171.1 GCA_020050965.1 Parachlamydiales bacterium | reverse complement strand
CATACGCCCCTCTAATCGGTGTGAGTCGGATCGCGCACATTACAGGTTTAGATCGAATCGGCATTCCTGTGACGACTGTGATCAGACCCCGCGCGTCTACACTTGTTACCTCATCGGGAAAAGGGCTTTCATGGGCTGCTGCCCGGGTCTCAGGCTTAATGGAATCACTTGAAGTGTATTGCGCTGAAGAAAGCCAGATCCCCTATTCGACACTTTCATATCAGCAAATCAAAGAGCAGGTTGCAGTGATTCCAAAGCATCTTCTAGCCTATAGAAAAAATTCGCTTTTCCACCCTGAACTGCCTGAGAAATGGGCTGTCGGGTGGGATTTGCTCCAGCAGCGTGAAGTTGCCGCTCCGCTGGTCTCTATTACTCTGAATTTTCTTACAAGTCGTGCTAGTACTATTCCTTGTTTCCAAAACAATTCTAATGGTCTTGCCTCTGGGAATCACTTTCTGGAAGCGGTCTCTTCTGCGATTTATGAACTGATCGAAAGAGATGGCGCTTCGTGTCATCACTTTGCTTCTACAACCACAGCTTTTTCCATTCCCCGCATTCGATCTGAGACAATTCCTTATCCTGCAGTGCAGAAACTCCTTGATCAGCTCGCACATAAAGGGATCGGAGTTTCGTTATCGGATTGCTCGACCGATACTGAAGTGCCTATCATTATGGCTACGATTTGGGATAAGTATTTTAGTCATACTGGGATCACTAGAGGTTATGGAGCTCACCTCGATGTAGAAGTTGCGATGATTCGAGCATTGACTGAAGCTATTCAAGGGAGGACTGTCGCTATTGCCGGCGCCCGCGATGATCTCTTCTTCTCCCATTATCAGCACTTCAAAAAAATGGATTCGCCTCAAGCACAGCGTGAATTGGAAGATGAGCCTTCGACGATAGATGCCGCTTCTTATCGATCTGAAACGACATCGACACTAGAGGGAGATATCCATCTCTTACTCGGCAAATTGAAAAAAATTGGAATCGAGCAAGTCATTGTCTTCGACTTAAGCAGGCCCGAATTTGATGTGTCGGTTGTGAGAGTGATCATCCCTGGAATGGAAGGTTATTATTCCAATTCGTATGTCCCAGGAGAAAGAGCTAAAAAATTTGCAGCTCAAGTTAAAAATGGGGAAGAGCTCTCTCTAATAAAAGGATTTCATTTTCCTGCAGGAGCGATAGTGTGAGTGAAGAGATTATATCTCGGAATAGGACTCCGCTGGGAAACGACTTGGTGCTGCGACCGATATAGTACTCGTGCGATTATTGACCAGTTTGCACCTGTTGCTCAAGCCGCTTATTGATCTGCTGTAAAAGCTCTTCGTATTTTTGTTTATCGCCTTCTAAATGTGCGATGTTGGAGCCCAATAGTTCGATCCGATTTCTCAACTTGGTCTTTTTCTCTTCGGTATAAGATAAAACCACTTGATCGTCTTTTTTCATAAACTTTTGAAGCTTTGCAAAAATGCCATTTAGATCTTCTTTCAGTTGATCCATCTCCATTGACTTGCTGAGCCCGACCTGTAATTGGGAAATATTGATAGAACTATGCCCTTTAAGCTGAACGTTTACTGCCATCATTTTCGTTTTCTTACCCTTTTTCATACTAAGAAAAAGGCGATAACAACCGTTTGGGTCACGCGGAAAGTGTATGCAACGAGCATCTTCAGGAATATCTAGATCGATCTTAACATCCATTGTCTCGTCCTGAAATTTGGTTCCTTGTGGAAACTTCTCTTCACGTACGATAAAGATTTTGCATTTAAGCGCCGTGTCATACATGAGCTTCAAATTAACCTCGGAATTAAAAAGAGGGTTTGCAAGATGCTCCTTAGCGCTTCCGCGGTTTTCATAGCTTAAAAGCCTCGTTAAGAGATCGATCCACTGATTTATTTCGGCGTCAGGCACATCTTGAGAAGCTAAGTGGCTTCGGACATTTTCCTTCCATGAAAATTTTTGGATGTCCCACTTCTTGAGCAGGTTCATATGCTCATCAAAGCATCGAGGCCCTGCTTTACATTGCGCGAAGTAGTCAGAACTGGGCGGCCCGATGTGTTCTACAATTTGCTGCAGGATATATAAATATGGGTCACTTTGATATTGCTTATCCTTATCCTCTTCTTTGTAAACAAGCACTACATTATCAGGGTTGTATTTACAAAATTGTGATCTGGTAATTAACTCATATATGATACACCCTGCGCTCCAGAGATCAAACGATAAGTCAACTTCTCTTCCTAATATCAAATCTGGGGGTGCATATGAACAAGTTGTCATGGATTTATTACTTTCCGAGGATCCGACTTTTTGCGCAGCCCCAAAATCGATAACTGTCAAAAGATGGGACCATTCCATCCAGATCAAATTATCAGGTTTAAGATCGCGATGAATATACCCCTTCGAGGCCAAGACATCTATAAATTCAAATAATTGAACGGCAATTGATTTAATTTCAGCGACCTCAAGCCTTGGGCATTTTGAGCGTAAGAATGCTTCAAAAATGTTGCCGGCAGGAATCAAGCGCATGTCAATGCAATGTTTTTTTAGATCCTGGTCCAAATAAGACCTTATCGATTGAACCATGTGAGGAACTTTATTAGATAACGCTTTAAAAACTTCAGCTTCAGCTTTAGCAACATGGGAATTATTAAATATCTTTTTTGCCACAAAAGAGCCTGTAGTTGGATCTCTGCTAGCAACAACAACACCTGCACCGCCATCTCCTAATACTTCTGGAGTATGTGAGGAGATAGGTGCCATAGCTGGGGATGGTTTTGTATCTAGACTAATCATAATACGTAGTATTATAATCGTTTTGTAATATATTTAAACGAAAATTAGAGAGTATATATAACAAAATATTTATATTTAATATTTATTAGAATCTATCGTGAGGCTAGGGATAGGAAAAACAAGTGGTCTAGAGCCCTTCCCCCTAGGAGGAAGGGCTCTAGACTATAAGAAAAAGATCGGGCGCATTCCTGAAGGCCCCTGCCCAAAGCGCGTCATCTTCTGCTACCAAAACTCCTTCATGAACCGCGTCGGTGCCACCCGCAAACTCTTATAGATCGGCGGTCCCTTAGAGGTTAATTGGACTAAGAGAAGAAAAATGAGATAAATAGGAGCTCCGAAAAGCCGGAAGCAGCTACTAAAGAAGATGTCGAAAACTCTTTTCCCTGACATGATTTCTCACTGTAAGGAAATGGCCTTTTTAATTCAGACGTTTGGTTTTTTTTTAAGTAAACCGTTAGGCTATTCTATTTTTAAGGAAATCCTATGAAAAGTTCTCTCTTAGCACTCGCTAGTCTAACCGTCATGGTCCCAACTATTATCCACGCAGAGGATTTCATCTTCCTGCAGGAGCAATAACGTGAGAGAAGAGATTATCATATTTTTAGGGCCTTCTCTTTCTCTGAAAGAGGCAGAGGCAATATTGCCAGCCCGCTATTTTCCTCCTGCTAAGCAAGGAGATCTCTTAAGCGCGGCTGTGCAATTTAAGCCTAAGATCATTGGATTAATCGATGGATTGTTTGGCAAATCTCTTTCGGTTTGGCATAAAGAAATTCTCTATGCATTAAGCCAGGGTATTGTCGTTCTGGGCGCAAGCAGCATGGGAGCGCTGCGGGCTGCAGAAATGGCAGATAGCGGCATGATTGGTGTTGGGAAAATCTTCGAGCTCTATCGCAGGGGAGAGATTATCCATGATGATGAGGTCGCTCTCGTCCATGGACCCAAGGAAGAGGATTACATCCCTCTTTCCATACCACTTGTCAATCTCCGGTGCACATTAGATTGGGCGCAAAAGGAAGGGAAATTGACAGGAGATATCTGCAGAAATACGCTCGATCTGATTCAAGCAATCGATTATCCCGAGAGATCATTTGAACGGCTTGCTGTAGAAAAGGGAATCTCAAAAAAAGTTCTCGTACTTCTACAAGAAAATTATATCGACCAGAAACAGATCGACGCCAGGCAGTTATTAGAACAAATTAAAACGAAACACCACGTACCGAACCCGCAATCTTTTTCTTCAACTACTCTTTTTGACGCTCTATATCATTATGATAGACGACTATTTTTGGGGATGCTGTCTTTGAGGCAAGTTGCCCATCATGCCGCTCTGCATCATCACCAGTTTTCTGAGATCCAATTCCATGCCTTCAAT
>JAGVJV010000076.1 GCA_020050965.1 Parachlamydiales bacterium | reverse complement strand
AAGTTTTAAATAGCGAAGAAGGTAAATTGCGCTTTAACATATCTCATGTAGAAACTGGTAAAAAAGTTTTCACTCTAATATATGGTATTGTTTCTGGCCTATATTGTGCACTAGGCTCGCTATTTGTGATGCCATTGGCAGCGCCTGTCGTAGGACCTGCTGCTATGTATGGAGCATGCAAGATTTTGGAAGTTAGAATGGAATATGAACAGATATTAAAAATTAGCTTAATTGTTAACTCAGATAGATCAGTAAGACTAACAGAAAAAATATCCGATATAAAATGGAGAGCTGCAGGAATCAAATCATCTGCCAAGTCTAATAAGCTGAGCTACTCACCGACAGATGCTAAAAATCTACGATTTGGATGTCTACAGCCGATATTCAAAGTCTTCAGGCATTTTATCGGTTCGCCTCAGCAAGATTCGCATCCTAATGAACCTGAAGTTGATCTTAGTGATAATGCGGAATTAAAACAACTTAATAAGGCTCTAATTTACCTCTCAGAAGGTTCTAAATCAATAGATTTATAAATGCTTCATACGAATTAAGTCCAATGCTGTGATATTAAGCAGCTACATTGTCTTTGACCTAATTCAGGCTCAAATCTTCTGGGATCATGGACAATGTCGCATACTTGCCGCCCATTTCGCGCAGGATGGTCTGCCACACTCTTTCGGGTGGGGTTTCGAAGACATGGCGTGCTGCACCTGGTGCTAGGAACCAGTTTCCGCCTAGGAATTCTCGCTCGAGTTGGCCGCTCTCCCAGCCGGTGAAGCCGAAGCAGAGGAGCAGATTGGGTCCGTTGGAGTCGTTGATCGCCTGTTGGAGGAATTGGATATCGCCGCCCAGGTAAACTCCATCGCAGATTTTGAGGGCTTGCTCGGCGAGGGCTTCGGAAGAATGGAGCAGCATCATCTGGTTGGGCTGGTTGGGGCCGCCGGCGCGAATCCCTACGTGGGGATTGGAGATATTTTTTAGGTTGATCAGGTCTTCTGGAAGATCGACTTGGACCGGTTTATTGATGATTAGCCCGAATGAGCCGCCCGCAGTATGCTCGCAGATGAGAATCACGCTGCGGAAATAGATTCCGGCGTCGATCTCAGGGCTCGCGATTAAAAAACTGCCTTTGGATAATTCTGAATAAGGTGGCTGTTCCATGATTCTATTGCTTGTTGAGTTTTTGATTATATAGGCGCAAGTTTTCGTGCAGTTCGTCGGTCTTGCGCATTAGCTCGGCGAAATCTTTTTTAAATTGGGCCTCTTCGAATACTTGTGCACTCTCTGCTTTATTGATCAGCATGGAGATGCGGGCCATAGAGGCGTTGACATCGTCGATTTCATTTTGGAAATAGGTGCGGAAGCTTTGTGGAGTTTGGAGGGCATTGAGCTGATTGACTTTTTGCAATCTGGTCCTTTGCCACTGTTTGTTGAGGTGGAAGAGGACTCCGTAATGGTTTACATCATTCATCAGGCTATCAGCTTTGCTCATGATGGCGTTAGCTTGCAGGTAGAGGTCGTCGCCCACTAGCAGCTTGCCGACTGTGCCGTTTCCTTGGCAGATCTCATTGCTGACCACTTTGAGGCTCTCCATAACGCTGCCGAGATTTTGAAAAGCGCCGTTTTCATTGAGCTGGGCCATGGCGATATGGGCTTGATCGAGGGCATTGCCTGCGGAGCAGATGGTGGCAGCTACTTCCTCACCATGTCCTTTGATCCAGTCGGTGATTCCCTGGAGGGTTGCTTCCATCGAAGAGGAGAGTTCAGAAAACTCGATGAGGGCATTTTGGATGCTGTCGACGGAATCGGCGTAAATGGGCTGATCTGCGATCAGTTTGGGAGTGACTCCATGGGGAGCTGCTTTGGGGGTGATCCCTATCGATTTTTCGCCGAGGAGTCCTGAAGTTTGAATAGCGATTTCATCGGTGTTGTAGACTCTGATTTTGGAATCAAGATGAAGTGTAAGCTGGTACGAGTAGACTCTGCCTAAGGCATCTGTCGGGTGTGTTCTTGCATCTTCGATCTCCCTAATCTCGATCACTTCGCCAATCGGCTTTCCGGCAAAGAGGACGCGGGTTCCTTCATGGATATTGCCAATATCGGAGAAGCAGACATAGATGGTCTGTTTCCCATCGCCGACACTGGGTTTTAAGAACATGATCGTCACCACGGCTACTGAAATGGCGCAGAGGATAAAGATCCCCACTATTAAATTTTTTATTGTTGTATTCATCTAAAATTTCTCGGGTCTTGTGATATACTCTTCCTTAGGAAATCAATAATCGGATCCTCAATTTTTATAAAGGAATTCGGTTCTCCAATGTGGGCAATCTGTCCATTACGAAGTAGCGCGAGTCGATCACCTACATAGAGAGCTGAGGAGATATCGTGGGTGACGACGATGCTGGTCGCTTTTAATTTTTTTTGAGTTTCAACAATCAGTTCGTTAATCTGCTGGGCTGTGATCGGGTCGAGTCCTGTCGTCGGTTCATCATAGAGGAGAATTTTGGGGCGGTAGACAATGAGGCGGGCGAGTCCTGCTCGCTTGCGCATTCCCCCAGAGAGCTCGTTTGGCATTTTATCTTGTGTTCCATCCAAGCCGACCATTTTGAGTGCTTCATCCACTCGATGGGCGAGCTCTTCTTTAGAGATTTTTTTGCCGGTCTCGGGGTCGTCGTGCTCGGTGAGATAGAAGCCAGTATTTTCGGCGATCGTCATCGAATCAAAAAGTGCAGCTCCTTGAAATAACATTCCCATCTGTTTGACAGCTCTGAGAAGGGCGGGACCCGTGAGGTCGGTGATGTTGACTCCATTTATATCGACAAAGCCGCTGTCGGGTTTGGTGATGCCGATGATGTGCTTGAGCAGGACACTTTTTCCCCCTCCAGAAGGGCCTAGGATGACTAATGTTTCCCCTTCATGGATATCGATGTTGAGCCCTTTAAGCACCTCGAGGTTTTTAAATCGTTTGTAAAGGTTCCTAATTGTAATCATCCAAACAGCCTCACGATGCTGGATCTGATCAAATTGAGGGACATGGTCAAAAAGAAGTTGCTAAACAAAATGGCTATGTAGCAAATCACAACGCTTTTTGTCGTCGTTCGCCCGACTCCTTCGGCGCCGCCGGTGGTCTCCATCCCTTTATAGCAAGAGATGGTCATGATCATCAAACCGAAGAAAAAAGCCTTGGCAAAGCCAGAAAAGAAGTCAAAAATGCTGATGTGGAGCGGAATTGGATCAAAGTAGGTAGCAGGGGCCATCCCGAAGAAGAAAGTGGAAATCAGGTAGCCGCCAAAAATGCCCATGACGGTGCTAAATAAAGTAAGGAGGGGCATCATAAAGACACCGGCGATTAGACGGGGAGCAACCAGATAGCGGTTAGGATTGACGGCCATTGTTCTGAGGGCGTCTATCTGTTCAGAGACGCGCATACTTCCCAATTCTGCACACATCGCTGCCCCTACACGTCCAGTGACCATAAAGGCAGTAAGCACTGGTCCAAGCTCAGTCATCATCACTTTGGCGACCATTAGTCCCGTGATGCCACTAATCCCTTTCCCCGAGAGCTGGTAAATCGATTGGGCTGCGAGAACAAGGCCCGTAAAAAATCCGGTGATGGCGACGACAGCCAGCGATCCCACTCCAATGTTGTACATTTGCTTGAGGATTAAGTGTAATTTTGGGGGGCGCCAAAGGGTAGCTTTGACCGTATCGATGATCAGTTGAATATATTCGCCGATTGAGACCAAAGAGGTGAGTCGAAACCGGCTAATCCAGTTCTCAATGACCTGCTGGCGTGGTAGAGTTTCTTCGTGTCCTTCCATGCCATCACTCTAACGAAATGAGTTTATCTTTGGAAGATATTCTCTGCCTCGCGGACTTTAAGTCTCATTAATTCCAAGGCCAAATTTCGAAGCGACTCCGGCAACTGCTTGAGCGATTCAATGGCTTGCCTTTCTGCCTGAGTGGTATTGAGGAAGAATGACTGTTCATGAGACAAAGGAGTCCGTTTTGCATCGAAATAGTTTGTGAACATGGGGACCCCATATTGAGGTATATCTCCAAGAGTAGTAAATATGCCCAATTGAGTAACTGCACCTAAGAGTTTACAGACAAGTGAAGCGGCGCCTCCGATTAAATTCGTTGTTCCCTGATAAATTTGGATCGATTTTTGCTCTTGCACATTGCCTTCGATCTTCCATTTCTTCTCAAATTCTCTATTTTTCTTCATAAAACCGTGAGATTCGACAACAGGGGAGATACGGCTGAGTGTCTTGAGGATGCGACGGCTGGGCGACTCGTAACCCACTTCTTTGCAAATTTCGTCCATAATATTCATGGCTCGATTGAATTCTTCAGGTCGAATCCCAGCTAGGTTTCTTTCCCCTTTAAGTGAATCTCTGGATATTTTCCGCTGAGCAACTTCATCAATAAAATCTACTCTTAAAATATCAGGGATAATCTCTGCTGCGGCTGCGGCTGCTGGAGCATCTGTCGATTTTCGTTTTACATCGATTACATTGGCATTTATGCCCATTTTTCATCTCCTTTCTCTATACAGGTTGCTGAGTCAATTGGATCGCATGACTGGCATCTTGGATTAATTTGGCGGCCAGCTCATAATCAGCATTTCTTTGCTTATGTAAATCTTTTATTTCTACAATAATTTCTTCGACGCCAAGTGTAGTTAATTCGGTCTTAGTTTGCAAAGCAGAAAATTCAGCGGTTGCTGTTTTATAAAAAGCAGCTGCTTTTCCAGAACCAAATGCGGAAATCCCTTTGGCTAGGCCTGCAGCTGTTTCTAAAATTGCGAGAGCTTTCCTGCTCCCTTCCATTGGCGCGTAGTGCCAAGCGCCCCAGGCACCGTAAGCACCCATCGCAGCTGCAGTGATCCCTACGGCAACGGGGAGGTAAGTGACGATTGCTTGGCGTAGTTGTTTATCATCACCGGCAACCTGATCGGCGATCCAATCCCAGCCTTTTGCATGTTTAAACGCAATCGAAGAGAACGACAATATGCCAGATACAATCAGCGCTCCTCCTATTGCAGCCCCACCTGTTGTCAATGCGGCAAAACCGAAAAAAAAGGAGACTGCACTCATGATCGTGCTTCCGATATCTTCTAGAATGCCCCAGAAGCTGACATTTTGGGATGCTGCATCAGCCTCCGCTAATTTTAGGGCTTCTTCTCGCTGTAGGTCTTGTATTCTTTTAAAGCTTTGATCGATTTGATTTTGTTTTAGTTGGGTGTAAACATCTGTAGCCTTTTCCAATCGGTTTACCTGTTCAATCATATCCCAATGAGGCAAAATTGGCTTTGAAGTTGTAAAAGGGGATGCAACTGATTTTGACTTTTCTATTGTGGAGACATGATCGTCACTAGAACGTTTTTTATGAGCGGCTGGTGGAATATGGTGTACTTGGCTAGAGCGGGGAGCGGGCTGAGTCCGATTAAGCATTGGAAACCGCCTTCTTTAATTCCTCGATCCTCTGCGCAAGAATCCCAGAGTTTTCCTTAAGATGAAACTGGGCGCATTCGAGTGCTTTAGCAGCATCTTTTAGTTCTCCCATAGACAAGTAGCACTCAGCTGCATGGAAGTGGGAAATGGGCTGATGACCTCCGAGCAGACAGACGATGCTCCAGGCATGCAGGGCGGCTTGGTATTCCTTAAGCATTTGGCGGGCGGCAGCCAGTCCATTCCAATAACTGACTTCATAAGGTTCATTCAAGATCAATTGGGTAAAGAGCTGTGCGGCATGGGTGTAGTCGCCCACCTCGTACATCCCATAGGCAGAAATATAGATTGTTTTCCGCTCTGCTAATGTGAGGGGTTTGCCTTCTAATTCTAACCCAAGCTCTTTCAATGAATCGACAAATGACATCAATGCATCCCTTTGATATTGCGGTTGATGGCCTCGATCAAATTGTGCATTCTCGACATCCCAGTTTTGAATAGGCTGAGGGTTTCGGTCAGCTCATGTTGTTCGAGGACGTTTTCCTCGGTTTTCGTGTGTATTTCTCTTTGTAGGGGGCCTTCAATATGTTGGCTAATCGATCGGTTGAGGTTCTCCAGTTGCTGCTTGCCGACCCAGCTGTACTGTCCTTCAGGGAAAATATGGCGTAAATCCTCATAAACGCGCAGCTCATCGACCAAGATTTTTTCCTCTTCGGACAGATCTAAGCGGACAGATTCTTCTCCTCGACTTGCAACTACACCTAAAAAATGTCCGAGCTTTTCCATTTTTGTAACGAGATGTTCCACCCAATCATTTCTTTTGGCAATGCTGCCGTGGGTGTGCATTTCGTGATTAACATATAATAAAACAGATTCTGCAGCTAAATCGTATCCTAAACCTGAGTCAATTGGCATTTTTCACTCCTATATGTAATGGCCGCGAGTCTAGTTTAGTTTTTAGGAGAAATAATTACAAGGGAAAAAGGAGTGGGGGCTCTACATGATTGAGAGCCCCGAGTGATAGTTTATCTGCCGGGTGCGTATTGTTGAGCTTGTCCGGTTACATCTTCAGCTTGTCCTTCTGCATCTTCAACTCCTTGTTGAACACGAGAGGTTCCTTCTTGGGTTGTTTCTTGCAGTACTTGTGTTCCTGGTAGAGCCCCTTCGGTTACTCTAGGCTTTTTTTGGCATCCTGCAGCGATTAATAGGGCTGTCATGAGTGTTGTGGCTAGTAGAAATTTTTTGTTCATTTTCTTCCTTTTGGTAAAGTTTTTTGATCGGTATTTTTGTACCACATCCGATTACTTGTAAGCAATGGTTTTAATAGTGGTGGTGCCACTTGAGCGAGAACTTGCCTTGTTGCTCTTCATCGAATTCTGCTTGGAATTTGATTCCCTTGCGCAGATCGACCTCTACGGAGACGTTGCGGCTCTCTGCCCCTTGAGAGAGCGTGAGAAGAACGCCGCGCATCAGGTATTTGCCAATCTGCAGAGAAATTTTGCCGGGATCATTTTCTGAAGTAATTAAAGTTAGTCTGTCAATGCCGATAGTTCTTCTGATCTTCTCTAAAATATCGGGCCCAGAATTGCCTGAGAGCGAGATCACCGTTTGGGCCACTTGCAGCGCTTGTACAGCAGAAATTTCAGAGATGTCTTTATTAAATAAAATCCGCGCAAGGAGTGAACTGGTGGGCATCTGCGGACTCGATTGGAAGCTGAGTTTTGGTGCAGTGAGGGGGCCTTCTAGCATCACCGTCACGTTCACTTCTGGTAGATCGCAGTTGCCGCTGAGGGCTATATAGGCATTGCGGGTTCCCTTATCATTGAAGATGATCTCACCTTGGGTCAATTTGAATACCTTTCCTGAGAAAATATACTCTCCTGAAACAAGCTGCAGTTTCCCATGGGCAGCGACTTTTTTATGGGTGCCTGTCAAATGAACGCGCCCTTTTAGCTCAGCATTTAAGCCACGCCCTTCCACTTTGCATTCTT
>JAGVJV010000237.1 GCA_020050965.1 Parachlamydiales bacterium | reverse complement strand
TAAGCCGAAATCGCCAAAATATTGAAACCGTTGCAGTGTATGGGCAATTTGAGAAGACATCCCCTTAATGCGGGCATCCTCGTTGGGTTGATATTTTTTTCTCAGCCATACTAGAGGTTCAAACTCTTCGATAATAAAGAAGCCATCCTCGTGGGTGTGTCCAGTTGTTCTTTGAACTGCAGCGACAAATCGGTCTCTTTCCAATTCTTTATTTTCGCCATCCGCAAATGTACAAGGAATGAGATCGATTAAGAAATGCACATCTTTTGCGAATTGAGCTCTCTCTTCCTCATTGAGTCGGATTCTTTCCCTTTTTGATGCCTTAAAATTAAAATGGGTACAAATCATTTTCATCATGCACTTTTGATCATCATGACTGAGGACAGCGGCTCTTTCACAAAACCGTCCGATCGTACCAGCAGGAGCATCCATGTTGTACCACTGCTTTACCAGTTTAGCCCCTTTTAGACTTTCAGTGACAACAGAAGAAACGAAGCTGGACTTGCAAGTTAACTGGTCATCAAATGCGGTTTTTTCTCCTCCAGGGCGCACTACACTCCAATTCCACCGATTTCCTTCCTTCGGATGCTGAACACGGAAATCTTTATATAAGAGGGAAAGACGATGCTCTGTCACTTTCTCAATGGCAGCAATGAGGCGGAGTTTTTCAAGATCAGGAAGCTTGCTTGCTTCAAGCAGGAGGGATAGATTTTCTACGACCAGTTCATCCACTTGAGTGTTCTTTGTGCCAAAGTAGGCCTCCTCGACAAAGCAACTGCGCACATTTAGGGCAGCCTCTTTCCGCTCTTCTGGATTCCATGATGCGTGTTTTGCTGCAAACAAATTTAGAGCATGTGTCGAATTAGACATCTCTTACCTCCCGTTTAGGAAGCGGGCGAGTATAAATAATTTTAAGAATAAAGTGCAAGGTCAGAGAAGTACCGTGAACGTTAGCGTTTGCGTTTTCCGATATTTTTTAAACGTAAAACAGATCGGGAAACGGAAATGCAAACGTTCACGGGTAGGTGAAAAAAAGGGGAAAGCGATAAGCCGGATTCTGTCGTGGGCAATCATTCCTCTAGGAGATATGTCGCCATACCTCTCAAGCGCTTTTTGCCTAAAGGCCGAGCTAAGAAACTCATGTGGCCCTTTGCTTCTTGCTTCAGATGGGGTTTACAACTCCTATGCATTGCTGCGTAGGGGTCAGCTCCTAAAGCCGACTTTTTCACCCTGTCTCTCGGTGGAGAGCGGTTTGTTTTCTGTTGTACTTTCCGTAGCTTTGCAGCCCCCAGTCTTTCACTGGCATCTCTCTTTGCGAAGTCCAGACTTTCCTCTTCTATAGTAGAAGCGATTGCCTACTTTCCCCTTAAAAGAAATAAATTAAGTTGCGACTTTGCGGCGTCTTCGTTTTGTAGGTGCAGCTTCTCCTGCTGCAACTTCGGCCTCTTGCCAATAGTGGATGCGGGAGCAATGTTCGCAGAAAACGAGGTTTTCCCCTTTGCGGACGATGTTCTCGTGCTGCGCTGTCAAGGAGATATGGCAGCCGCTGCAGGTGCGGTTCTCGATCGGTACGATCACCCGGTCTTTCTTATTGCGGAGCAGTCTTTCGTAGATGCGCATAATATCTGCATCTGCATTTTGCGCTAGGACATCGCGCTCTTTTTTCAGCTGAGATCCTTCTTCGTTGATCATGTCGATGCTTGCCTGAATCTCTTTTTCAAGAGCGATGCTGCTCGCCTCGGAGGTCTTTAAGCTGTCGCGGATTTTTTGTAGGAGCTCTTCTTCAGCCGCTTTGGTGTCGACTAGGTCGGAAATCTTCTGTTCTTCGGCAATGCGCTCTCTTTCAGTGGCGGTCATCTCTTGGGTCAGCGCGTTGAATTCTTCTACTTTCTTAACCACAGATTGGCGGCTTTCGAGAGATTTGAGCTTTTCGCCTATCTCAACGACGCGTGCCTCTTTTTGCTTGATCTGTTTGCCGATCTCTTCTACTTCAACCTCTTTGGCTTTGAGCTCTGCATGTAGGTCTGCGCGCAAATCTTCGATCTGCTTGAGCTCTTTCTGGCGCTCGCGCTTGACCCGCATCAGACGGACCATCTTCATGTCGAGTTCTTGAATTTCAATAATAGGTTTTAGGTTTTCTAGCATATTTGAATCACCATGGATATAAAAGTAGCAGCCATAAGGTTACTGTGACAGGGAATATTACTCAAGAAAATCCGTCCCCAGGCAAGTAACCAAAAATATTTTTTGTCTTGCCATTTTTCTCAGAAACCAGGAAATTGGTGTCAAAACTGGAGGGCATCTTCGCTACTTTGACAAAAGGTTATTTACAACGGTATTTTCAAAATTTTTCTGAGGACGAGCGCTCTTCGGCCGCCATCGCCTTTCTGGCGGGGCTGGACCACATTGAGGCTCAATCGCCCGAGGTAGCCTATCGCATCGTCCAAGAGCTTAAGGATCAGCGGAGTCATCTCAAGCTGATCGCTTCTGAAAACTACTGCTCTTTGGCGGTTCAGCTGGCCATGGGCAACCTTTTGACCGATAAGTATGCCGAAGGATACCCCCATCACCGTTTCTATGCCGGATGCGACAATGTCGATGCCATCGAGGAGCTGGCGGCAAATGAGCTGAGGACCCTTTTTGGATGCGACCATGCCTATGTGCAGCCCCATTCGGGCGCCGATGCCAATATGGTGGCCATGTGGTCGGTCCTAGTGCAGCGCTTTGAAAATAAAGAGGTGCAGCGCCTGGGCAAAAAGTCGGTCGACGAGCTGACTGCTGAAGAATATGAGCAGGCCCGCAAATTGCTCCTCTCCCAGAAGATGATGGGGCTTGGGCTTGGCTCTGGCGGCCATTTGACTCATGGATACCGGCGCAATATATCGAGCAAGATCATGCAGGCGGTCTCCTATGAAGTCGATCCGAAGACGGGGCTTTTAGACTATAAGGCCCTGAGCGAGCAGGTAAAACGCGAGAAGCCGGCCCTGCTGATGGTGGGCTATTCGGCCTATCCGCGGCTGATCAATTTTGCGACGATGCGCGAGATTGCCGATAGTGTCGGGGCTGTGATGATGACCGATATGGCTCACTTTGCCGGGCTCGTCGCTGGCAAGGTCTTCCAAGGCGATTACAATCCGATTCCATTCTCTCATTTGGTCACTTCGACGACCCATAAGACCCTGCGCGGTCCGCGAGGGGGAGTCGTGATGTGCCAAAGTGAGTTTAAAGAGGCGATCGATAGGGGATGTCCGCTAGTACTTGGTGGTCCGCTTCCTCATGTGATCGCGGCCAAGGCAATCGCTTTTAAAGAGGCAAATCAACCCCAATTCCGCGAATATGCCCATCAGATTGTAAAGAATGCCAAGGCTCTGGCAAGTAGCTTAGTGGCAAAAGGGGTGGCAGTGCTAACGGGCGGTACCGATAACCACTTGATGGTGATCGATGTGATGCAAACTTATGGGCTGACAGGCCGGCAGGCAGAAGTGGCTCTGCGGGAGGCTGGAATTACAGTAAACCGCAATTCGATTCCGTTCGATCCAAATGGGGCCTGGTACACTTCTGGAATCCGCATTGGGACGCCGGCGATGACCACGCTCGGGATGAAAGAGCCGCAGATGGCATCCATCGGTCTGATGATCCACGATCTGCTGAAAGGGTGTAAGAAGGGGCAGACCCGGACGCAGGTGGAGATTGATCCGCAGGTGCTCACAAGGGTTCAGCTGGAAGTGAAAAATTTACTTAGCGGATTCCCGCTTTACCCTGAGCTTGGTGCTCTGTTGTCT
>JAGVJV010000275.1 GCA_020050965.1 Parachlamydiales bacterium | reverse complement strand
GTTTGTGGAGGCCAAGGGCAAGAAGGTAAAATTGGAGGATGCTCTAGACGGGTGTGAGAGGATTCTGAAAGATGAGTTTAAGGATGTCCCCGAGAAGGCGCTTTATATGATTGGCACCATCGATGAGGCTAAGAAGTGAATCTCCAAATCGTTACCCCATCTGCCACCATCCTAAACAAAGAAAATGTTATCCGGATAGTTGCTGAGAGCAAGTCGGGCTATTTTGGGATTTTACCCAGAAGGCTCGATTGTGTGGCTTGCCTTGTGCCGGGCATCGTTTTTTATGAGACGAAAGAAGAGGGAGAGAAGGTGGTGGCGATTGACGAGGGGATTCTAGTAAAGGTCCAGGCCCAAGTGAGGCTTTCTGTGAGAAATGCCTATGTGGTCAAGGATTTGGAGTCTTTGGAGGCCGATTTTGTCGATCAACTGCTAAAGGTTTCTGATCAGGAAAAACATGTGCGCATCACTACAGAAAGACTGGCTAGGCAATTGTATCTGAATCTCATTGAGGGACTCCGCATCAAATGAATAAAATGACCAAACAGGTGAAAGAGAAGGCAGATAGAGCCGTCAGAGCGCGAAAAAATGAAGAAAATGTGCTTGTGGAAGGGTTTAAAACGATGGGGATCATCGGCTGGTCGGTCGCGTTCTGCACGGTTGTGGGAATTGCACTCGGGATTTGGCTGAAGCATGTTTTAATTTTTTTATTTGTGGGGATTGTGCTCGGTTGCTTTTTAGCCTGGAAGTTATCTATAAGGGAAATCATCAATAAGGATAAAAAAAATGGGCGAACTAAGTAAATATGCTTTTGCTGCTTTCAGCGGTTTCTGCGTAGGGTTATTCTATTTTTGGGGGCTCCGCTTCACAGTGCAGAGATATCGATCGGTCCTCTTTTTTTTGCTTAGCTTCATCATCCGCACGTCTTTGGCCTTTGTCGTCTTTTATTTTGTAGGCGGAGGTAACTTTTCTAACTACACTCTGCTTCTGCTCGGATTTATTCTGTCCCGATTTTTCTTCCTCAAAAAGAGGCAAATGGCATGAAGATTACGCCAGGTGTCTATACAACCATTTTGATGACCTGGATCACGATCTTCGTTCTTGCACTATTTGCATGGCTGGCGATGAGAAAACCAAAATTCACCGCTTTTTTTGAAATGTTTCTCATCTACATAAAGGAGCAATTGAGTGAACTTGGCCTCACAAACCCTGAAAAATATATGCCGCTCGTCTGCAGCCTGTTTCTTTTCATAAGCTGCAGCGCGGTATTGACGATTATCCCGGGCTACATTCCACCCACTAGCTCGCTGTCCGCTACTATCGCTTTGGCCATCTGTGTCTTTATCGCTGTCCCCATTTTCTCGATTTCCGAGAAAGGATTTGTGGGATTTTTGAAAAACTACATAGAGCCGACGGCCTGGATGCTTCCATTCAATATATTAAGCGAATTGACCCGCACTGTTGCTTTAGCAGTGCGTCTGTTTGGGAACATGATGAGCGGCGCATTTGTCCTCTCGATCATTGTGAGTCTTGTGCCGCTGTTTTTCCCGATTTTTTTCAGTTTCCTAGGACTGATCGTCGGACTTGTTCAAGCTTATACTTTTACTGTTTTAGCGAGCATCTATATTGCAGCTGCCGCTAAAACGACAACACGAGGAATTTAAATATGGATACACAAACCATCATTGCGGTCGTCTCGCTGATTGTGGCAGGGCTTACGATGGCCATCGGCTCGATCGGACCAGCAATTGCTGAAGGGAGGGCAATCGATTCTGCCCTGAAAGCAATCGCTCAGCAGCCTGACGTCACCTCATCGATCACACGCACCCTATTTGTGGGGCTAGCGATGATCGAATCAATCGCCATCTACTGTTTGCTGGTTGCGATGATCATTATTTTCGCCAATCCCTTCTGGAATCACTTTGTTAAGTAATTATGCTGATTAACTGGTATGTCGTCCTCTCAGAGATTGTCAATTTCATCATCGTCATTCTGGTGCTCAAATTCTTTCTCTATCGACCCATCTTAGATAAAATTAGGCGTTACCAAAAAAAGATCGAAGATGAGCTGAAAGACGCTGCAGAGAAGCAAAAAAAGGCTGGGGAGCTCCTTTCCCAAGTTGAGAAACAAAAGAGCGAATTGGACCTGCAGACATTAGAAAAAAAGAAAAAAATGAAAGAGGAGATCGAGCATCTGCACGATCAATTGCTGCAGAGTGCAAAGAAAGAGGTCGATCATACGAAAGAAGAGTGGTCCGAGGACTTTAAAAGAGACCAACAAGAGGCTTACCTAGAATATAGGAATCGGATGGTCCAAGAGCTATTTTCCATCGTCAGAAAATCGATCGAATCCCTCTCTCATCTGAAGCTGGAAGAGGCGATCATTAGCTCATTTTTGAGTCAGCTGAAAGAGATGCCCAAAGAGGGACGCTTACAAGTAAAAACCGCCCTTGAGATTCCTGAACCTCTTCGTCAAAAAATTCAAGACGCTTTAAAACAAGAAGTGGAATTTACTCACGATCCCAAACTCATTGCAGGGATAGCCCTTTATGTCGACGGGAAAAAGATCTCCTGGAATGTAGAGGACTATTTAACAACCTTGGAAAAACCGCTGATATGAAAAAACCTGTATCCAAGATTACAGATTCAATTCTCACTTCTCTAGAGAAAACCGAAGATGTGCACCTCCTATCCAAAAATGTGGGTTTTGTCATCTCTGTCTTAAATGGTGTTGCGATCGTCAAGGGTTTAGAGGGCTTGGGATACGAGGAGCTGGTCCTGATCGATGGAAAATATCAGGGGTTTGCATTCAATCTCCAAGATAATGAAGCAAAAATCATCCTTCTCGATGAAACTTCGCTTATCCGCGCAGGGATGGAAGTGGAGCGGTTGGGGCGGGTGATCGATGTCCCCGTCGGCGAGGGGCTGCTCGGGCGTATCATCGACGCAAAAGGCAAGCCTTTAGACGAGAAGGGCGAGCTGAATTTTAAAGAGCGTCTTCCGATCCAGCGGGAAGCTCCGGCCATCGTCGACAGGCAAGCCGTCGCCACGCCGCTGCAAACGGGGATCAAAGTGATCGATGCGCTCATCCCCATCGGGCATGGGCAGAGAGAGCTGATCCTTGGAGATAAACAAACGGGGAAAACCTCGATTGCGATTGATATGATCATCAATCAAAAAGATACTGATGTGATTTGCGTCTATTGCGCCATTGGACAGAGGGCTTCCTCAGTGGCCAAAGTGATCGACGAGCTCAAAGAGAGGGATGCGCTAAAAAATACGATCGTCGTCGTCGCCGGAGGGAATCAAGTTCCGGGACTCCGCTACATCACCCCCTACGCCGCAACCAGTATCGCAGAGTATTTCACCTATAGGGGCAAAAAGACGCTCGTGATCTACGACGATTTAACTAATCATGCTGGCGCTTATAGAGAGTTATCACTGCTTCTCAAGCGCCCTCCCGGCCGCGAGGCCTATCCAGGCGATATCTTCTACATCCACGCCCATCTCTTGGAGCGGGCGACACACCTAAGCTCTGAACTTGGGGGCGGCTCAATGACCGCGATTCCGATCATCACGACCGAGGCCCAAGACATCGCTGCCTATATCCCCACCAACCTGATTTCGATCACCGATGGGCAAATTTTCCTCTCAACAGACCTCTTTGAGAAAGGGAACCTGCCAGCCGTCGATATCGGAAAATCGGTCTCGAGAGTAGGTGGAAAGGCACAAATCAGCAGCTATCGGGCCATCACCCAGAGCCTTAAACTGGAATTTGCCCAATTTGAGGAGCTTGAAGTGTTCACCCGCTTAGGCGCGCAACTTGACGAAGCGACGCAGGCCATCTTGAGCCACGGCAGACGGATCCGGTGGGTCCTCAATCAAAAACGACTCGATCCCCTCGACGTCCAAACTCAAGTTCTCATCCTACTCGCATTCGTCGAAGGCCTGGCAGACAAAATCCCTCTTGAGAAACTGCCAGAGGCCGAAATGGAACTGCGCGAGGCTGCCACCAAAATCACGCCCGAGACGAACCTCCTCGAGCTAGCAGCCAAGGCATTGGAATGAGTGAAAAAGTCCTCACACTAAAGAAGAAAATCAAAAATGGGAGGACACTGGGGACCATCGCCAAGACCCTAAAAGTGCTTGCAGCGATGAATCGGCAAACCTATCAGAAAATCGTGGGTGCCTTAGAAGAATATGACAAGACCATCAAACTAGGATTCATCGCTTCGCATCCCTCTATAGAAGCATTTCAGCTTAAAAAAACCGCAACTAAAAAAATCGGAGCCGTCATCTTTGGATCAGATCTTGGCTTAGTTGGGCAATTCAATGACCTCATCGCCGATTATGCCGCTAAGGAGCTCAAGCAAATCCCCGGGAAAAAGACGCTCTGGGTCGTCGGGGAAATCATCGATAACAAATTGCGCGCTTTTAAGGAATTTGAGATCAAGCCGGCCTACAGAGTCCCTATTTCATCCAAATACATCTTGCCCCTACTTACACAGCTCCAATCGAGTATCGATGAAGAAATCCGAACTCTCGATCAGCTGCTCATCTTTTACAACGAGACAGAAGGCTCCCTCTATAAACCCACTTTCCTCCGCTTGCTGCCCCTCGACAAAAATTGGCTCAATCAATTCGAGACGCAAAAATGGCCCACTAGACAGATCCCCGAACTTGTCGATGGCCTAGAAGAGACCTTTTTAACCCTCATCAAAGAATATCTGTTCATTGAGATTTACCGCATCTGCGCCAAATCGCTCTTCAGCGAAAATTCAGCCCGTTTCCTCTACATGAAAATGGCTGAGAAGAAGATCCAAGATCACCTGCAAGGGCTGCAGCTGGAATTCAACCACGCTCGCCAAGACACCATCGACCGCGAACTAGCCGACATCCTGTCAGGTTTTGAAGCGTTGAAAGCTAAGAAGAAGGCAAAATGAGTCGATGACCGATCATTTCAGCAGTATTTGCATCCTCGAAGGCATGGGTCGCTTGGAGTATTGTATGCGCTTTGTCAAAATCGCTCCAGTCGATCAGGCCAGTATATTTTTGGGCAAAATCAAGAGAGCGGATTAAAGGATCGGGACGGTTTTGATGAGTCATCACCTTGAGGGCAGTGATATAGTTATTTCTAAAAATTGTTGGAATGATGATCCGAATCTGGTCCGCTGCCACAAGTTCTGCATTCATCATGATCCGAGCACATCTTCCATTGCCATCTGTAAAGGGGTGAACCTCTGCAATGAGGAACATCATATAAACAGCTCTCTGGAACGGTGTTGTTAACCCCTGCAGCCATTGAAAGCCTTTCCTCAATGTCCCTTCGACGAGATCTGGAGCTACAAAAAGAGTTGCACCTGCTTGATTGGAAGCAGCTTTAAATTCACCGGGATTTATTTCGGGCCTTCCGTGCATGAGAAGAGCATGTCGTCTTTTTAAAATGGAAATCAGTTCATCATCTGTTTTAGGGCACTTTTTCATCTCCCCGATATCAGAAGCGATTTGATAGGTGCCTAAAATATCATGGGCATCTTTAGGGCGATTTCTTGGGATTTTCCCTTCGAAGACAATTTCGGCAGCCTCTTTTACTTCGAATTCTGTCCCTTCTATGAAATTAGAGAAATAGGCCTCAAAAAAGGGGAGCGCCGATCCAGGGTGTTCAATGACCCGATCTGGGGTATTTGTGTTGGCAAGGGCTTCATACAAGGATTGAAAAAGATCTAGCCTCTTAGGGTCATAAGGTTTGCCTTGCACTCGCGCCAGACTAATCTCTGCTGTCATGGGGATTTGATGTGTACCTAATAGAGTGCCAATGAGCCCATTTAGAGTTTTAAATTCTTTTTCCAATCCAAGTTTACCCGATATCTTTCTAGCTTCATCTCGCAGATTCTGCAGCGCTTCAATGCCAGAGCCTTGAAGGAGCATTTCTAAGCGTGTCTCGAGTTCCTTGCGGGAGAGTGTTCTATTTGAGCGGCGCGTACTTAAATTTTCCAGATAGGCTCTCGCTGGGCAGGATAAAAAGAGCTTCTCCATAAATGGCCGATCCTCAGCTAGGGGACCGGGCCCTTTTCGGGGATAGATTGATAAGCCTGGAAGCAAGACAGGGCGCTTTTTTCTTGAAACAAGGAAAACAGAGCCATCAGATGTAGGGCGATGTTCGAGTGCAGTTCGATCGACAATGATACTTCCAGGAAAGAGCTCTTTCACAATAAACCAGACGTGCCTTCGAATGAGCGCCTCGGCAGGTTCAGTTAAGTTTGTTGTGTAGACCCTGCTTCCCAATTTGCGCAAATGACCTTTTTTAACCTCCTTGGAAACTATGGAGGCCACGGCGGCATTAGACACAAAGACTTCTGGCAAGGAAATGGTCATTTAAATCCCCTCTTTTCCTTATTTTGGCAAGTTTTTGGGTTTTAAGGAAGGGTTTTAGCAACTTTTTGGGCATCTTAGCAAGAAAATGGTCGATTGAAACAAAAATTTGAATTTCCTCGCCTTTTAAAGTATGAAGGAGTTAATGAGATCCTATAAATTTATCTATCTGCTCTATTTCCTGGCACTGCTGGCCCTATTTTGGCTCGTGTTTACCTTTCTCTATCAATATATCGCAGCCATTGGATCATTCCGGGGCATCTGGGAATCTTGGCAGGATAGCAGAATCCTTAGCGCATTGTGGCTTAGCGTCTTGTCTTCATTTGTGACGGTTTTTATCGGGGTGATCTTTGGCATCGCAGTGGCCTATGTGTTTGCCATGAAAGAATTTAAGGGCAAAGAGCTTTTAGAAGTCCTTTCAGTCGATGTCCCTCAAACGTTTCCTCCAGTAGCAGAAGGGATGATCTATCTGCTAATGCTTGGCCCCGCGTCTCCCTTTAATGTGAATCTGGCCTTCACATTCACGGCGCTTGTGATCGCAAAAATCTATGTCTGCGTCCCTTTCATCATCTCATTCACTAGCAGAAAATTCAGAGAAATTCGGGAGACGGGGATGAATATGACGGCCCAGTCCTTGGGGGCAAACCCTTTTCAGGTCTTCACATTGATCTTTTTACCGATTGCCTTTAAAGATATTGTAGCCGGTTGTGCACTCTGCTGGTCGAGAGCGATGGGAGAGCTTGGGGGAAGTTTGATTTTTGCTGGGGTGATTGCCTATAAAACAGAGATTATTCCTACTTTTGTGGCGACAGAAGCGCAAACACTCACGATTGGGGCCTTAGCAGCATCGATTTTGGTGACCACTGCATCGACTTTATCTTTAGTGACTTTTAAGAAATTGACTAAACATGGCTGAATTAAAAATTGAGAATTTAAACGCAGGGTATCACGGAAAAGCGGTGATTAAAAATATATCCCTGGAGGCGCACCCCAAAGAGACGCTAGTGATGATGGGGCCACCGGGGAGTGGAAAAACGACTTTGCTTTTAACGATTTTAGGGATTGTCGCGCCACTTGAAGGAAAGATCTTTTTAGATGAGAAGGATATTCACGCGGTGCCTATTGAGAATCGAAACATTGGGTATTTGCCTCAAGATTATGGGCTCTTCCCTCACATGAATGTCCAAGACAATATCGCGTTTGGATTAAGGGCAAGAGGAATACACAGAGAAGAGAGAGAAAAAAAGGCCTTTGAGATGCTTCGCCTTGTGAATCTGAGCGGCTTTGAGCGGCGCAAGATCCATGAACTATCGGGTGGAGAGCGGCGACG
>JAGVJV010000205.1 GCA_020050965.1 Parachlamydiales bacterium | reverse complement strand
CCATGAGCGGAAAGCCAAGTTTTTCGCGCGCAGTGAGGTATTCGGTCGCCACTAAGCGGGCCAGGTCGCGGATACGGGCGATGTAGCCTGTCCGTTCAGTCACCGAAATGACGCCGCGTGCCTGGAGTAGATTGAAGGCGTGCGACGCTTTCAGTACAAAATCATAGGCTGGAATGGGAAGCGCGCGCGCAATCAGCTGCTTGGCTTCCCTTTCGTAGTCTTCAAAATGGCGCAGCCACATTTCTGTTGAAGCGTGAGTGAAATTGTAAGCGCTCCACTCCACCTCATTGCGTTTGCAAATATCGCCATAGGTATAGGTCTCATTCCACTGCATGTCGTAGAAACTGTCTTTGTTCTGGACGTACATGCAGAGCCGCTCTAAACCGTAGGTGATCTCCACGCTAATGGGCTTGAGGGGGAGGCTGGCGACTGTTTGGAAATAGGTGAATTGAGTCACCTCCATCCCATCGATCCACACTTCCCAGCCGAGGCCCGAGGCGCCGAGAGTGGGAGATTCCCAGTCATCATGAACAAAGCGCAGATCATGCTCTTTCAGATTGATCCCAATGGCCTCGAGTGATTCCTTATAGATCTCCAGAATATCGAGCGGGGAGGGCTTAATGTTCACCTGAAACTGGTGGAAAAGCTGCAGACGGTTGGGGTTTTCGCCATAGCGGCCATCCGCGGGGCGACGAGAAGGTTCTACATAGGCGGTCTTGTAAGGCTCTGGGCCCAAACAGCGCAAGAAGGTGGCAGGGTTAAACGTGCCTGCGCCCACTTCGAGATCGTGTCCTTGGTGGATGATACAACCCCGTTTTTCCCAAAATTCTGAAAGCTTATGAATGATCTGTTGGAAGGTCAGCATAGAGCCACAGTGTACCGATTTATTTGATTATTTAACAAGATTTTGATACAATGAAGCCATATGGCAAGCGAGATTGAGCCAATTAATGAACTTCCTCCAGCAAAAAGGCGCAAAAAATGGGTCGAGGAGCACCCCCATTTCGAATGCCCTACGCCCTTCTCCTTGCAGGGGCTGATCTTCCATTATGAAACTAAATTTTTAAGTATTATATTTGAGGGTGGCAAAAAGGTTGCCGAAGCTACTCATGAGAATACCCGGAAGAATCGGCAAGACCACGAATGGACCAGAGATCAAGAGCACCGAAGAAGATTCGATCGCCATATTCCTAGAAGACGTGCTGAACAAAAAAGTCTTTTAAATAAAGTGGATAAAATCCAGAAATCCTGATACAATTAGATCACGCATACTATCAGGAGAAAGCCTTGAATATTGCCCTTGCCCTAACTCTAGGGCGGATGCTCTTAAGTCCTATTTTCATCCTCGTGTACCTCTTTTATGCCAAATTGGGGATTGGCCTCCTTGCGCTCGCTTTCATTCTCCTTGGCTTAGTGCTCCTCGCTGAATTGACCGATATTTTCGATGGGATGGCCGCCCATCGCAAAAATCAGGTGACAGAACTGGGGAAAATCCTCGACCCGATGGCCGATAGCATCTTTCGCATTTCGGTCTTTTTCGCCTTTACGCAGGGGATTGTTGCCCTGCCTCTTTGGCTGGTGCTTCTCTTCTTCTACCGCGATTCTATCATCAGCATGCTTAGGACCCTCTGCGCTCTCCGAGGCTTCACCTTAGCGGCCCGATTTTCAGGGAAAGTGAAAGCGGTGATCCAAGGGATAGCGACCTTGGCAATATTGGTCTTGATGATCCCTTATGCCTTTGGATTGATATCTTTAGAGCTCTTCCAAAATATTTCTTTCTATATTGTCGCTGGAGCGGTGGCTTATAGCCTCTTTTCTGGCGCCGAGTATTTATTTGCAAATCAAAATTACATTAAAAAAGCTTTAATAAAGTAGTTCCCGTTGTAATTAATACATATTAATAATATAATAAGTTATTAATTATTTAATGGAGAGTCTATGTCAATAGAGCCTATATACCATCTACCTTCATGGTTGTTGAGGGACGAAGATTTATACCCCGACTCTCCCAAAAATGTGAATTTGAACCGCGAGAGCTTTCGCGTGGGTCCAAATTCACATTTTTGGGCGAGTCAGGGTATAGAAGAACCTGTAGTTAGCCCTCTAGCTGAAAGGACCTTACCTCAAGAAAAAGATTCATCCAATATCCCTAAACCCTCTTTGCCTTGTCCTTCAACCGCTAAACCTCTTCGCAATGTGACTAGGGAAAAAGATTCCCCTGAAGTTCTGCATAAGCTAATTAGAAAATGGAATCAAACTCCAGAAGAGCTCAAGAGGAAGTTATATGAAACTCCTGCAGTCAATAGAAAGGGTGTAGAATTAAGAAACCCCTATTTTTATACGTCTTTTTTCAAGCATGTATTTAAAGGGTCAGCATATTTTACTGTTGCTCATCAGGCTTTTCAAGAGGCTGTAGACAATAATCAAATTAACAACATTGTATGTAATGAGTTTATCAACGTTGCAGGTAAAACGGGTCATTACGTGGAAGCTAAAGAGGCTTTTGATATTGCTTTTGAAAGAGGCTGCATGGATCAATGGACAATTAACTCTTTTATCAATATCGCAGGAATAAATAATCAGTGGGATGATGCAGGAGAAGCCTTTACTTTGGCTTGTCAAAAAGGTTTGTGCGATAATGTCACTGGAAATACTCTCATTGAGAATGCTGGCAAGAGCAAAAATTTTGAACTGGCGCAGAGAATATTTAATCGGATGCTTGAAATGCCGGGACTAGCAGATGCATTTACATTTTCGAGCTACATTAAAACAGCAGGTATCTGTCATCAATTTCAAGAGTGCCAAAGAGCTTATTTATTAGCAAAAGAACGTGCTCAAGAAGATGACCAAATACTAAACAGTTATGTTTTCAATCACTTCATTTTTGCTGCTTCCAAATGCGGTAAATTCAATGAAGCAAAAATTGCCTATGAAGAGGCAGTTAGAGCCGGACATGCAGATACGCATGTTCAAAATACCTACAATATCATCCTGATTAACCAAAAAAAGCGCTTCTCAAAGTATTGAATAATGCTTTAGATATTGCTCAGCAGCTATCTCCCAACTTAGGTCAGCTCCCATGCCATTGTCGATCAGAGTTTGCCATTTATCGGTGTTAAACTCAGCAAAAGCCCGCTCAAGCAAAAGCGCGACCTCTTTATTGTCCGGAATCGTAAAGGTGAATCCATTGTCCCCTTCAAATATCGTATCCATGAGCCCGCCAGTTGCCCTAACCAGAGGGACAGAGCCATAGCGTAGAGCGATCATCTGAGAAAGGCCGCAAGGCTCAAAAATCGAAGGCATTAAAAACATGTCGCTCGCAGCATAGAGTAGATGAGAGAGAGGCTCGCTATAGTTAAGCCAAATAGCTAAATCTGGATGGGGCTTAATGCTTTCAAACTGCTTTTGCATTTCTGGATCGCGTGTGGTCCCAAGCAGGGCAAATTGCCCACCCAGCGCGAGCGTTTTCTCGATTCCATATAGAATGAGGTCGGGACCTTTTTGAGCGACTAATCGGGTAACGGCAACAACAAGGGGCTTTTGCTCATCAGGCTTTAAATTCAAAAACTTTTGGACATGTCGCTTGTTGGCCAGTTTGCCTGCAATTCGGTTCTCTATAGAATAATTCTCCGCAATCAGAGGATCGGTTTGTGGATCCCAATAATCGGTGTCGATCCCATTTAAAATCCCGACCAATTTCTTTTTGTTTCGAACCAAAATAT
>JAGVJV010000018.1 GCA_020050965.1 Parachlamydiales bacterium | reverse complement strand
CTAATCCCGATAAAGCCTTCTATCAGTATAGCCTTGCCAGCTGGGAAGATATCGACCATGCACTCGATGTAGCCAAATCCAAACAGTCACAGTGGGGCAAAAAAAGTGTCCGCGAGCGATGTGAACTGATCGCAAACGCCGCCTATCAAATGCGCAAAAAACGGGCCGATTTAGTGGGCGTGATGATGAAAGATGGTGGAAAAACCGCCTATGAGACCGATCCTGAAATCTCCGAAGCGATCGATTTTGCCGAGTACTACTTGCGCAGCATGCTCCAATTTGATGCGATGAAAGAGATCGAATTTTCCCCTCTTGGGACTATCCTGATCACTCCTCCTTGGAACTTCCCCATTTCGATTCCTGCAGGAGGCATCTGCGCCGCGCTGATCACTGGAAACTGCGTTTTGTTCAAACCGGCCCCTGAAGCCGTTCTCTCAGGTTGGATCCTCGTGAACCTTTTTTGGGATGCAGGCGTGCCTAAAGATGTGCTCCAATTCATCAACTGCGAAGATGAGCCGGTCGGAAGTAGGCTGATCAAAGACAGCCGCGTCGATGCCGTGATTCTGACTGGTGGAACTTCCACCGCCCGCCTCTTCATGAAAATGCGCCCATCCTTGCGCCTCTCTGCTGAAACGGGTGGAAAGAATGCAATGATCATCTCCGGCATGGCAGATCGGGACCTTGCGATCAAAGACCTGATCCAATCAGCGTTTGGCCACTCGGGCCAAAAGTGCAGCGCCGCCTCGCTCGCCATCCTTGAAGCAGAAGTCTACGACGATGAGAACTTCCTCCGCCAGCTCAAAGATGCCGTAGAAAGCATCCATGTCGGCTCCTGTTGGGATCTCTCTTCTAAAGTAATCCCTGTCATCCGCGCCCCTGAAAAAGCGCTCCTAAAAGGGCTAACCACTCTCGAACCGGGCGAAAAATGGCTTGTAGAACCCAAGCGCGATCCGAAAAACCCCAACCTCTGGTCCCCCGGTGTAAAGCTAGGTGTAAAAGAGGGAAGTTTCATGCATCAGACTGAGCTCTTCGGCCCCGTCCTAGGCATCATGCGCGCGAAAAATCTCGATGAAGCGATCCGCCTGGCCAACGGCACACCCTACGGACTTACGTCAGGGCTACAATCCCTCGACAAACGGGAAATCAACGTCTGGATGAAAAAAATCGAATCGGGCAACTGCTACATCAACCGAGGAATCACAGGCGCGATCGTCCAAAGACAACCCTTCGGCGGAACAAAAGCCAGCTCGTTTGGCCACGGCTCGAAAGCGGGCGGACCCAATTACATCGTCCAATTCATGCACAAAAAACAAGTTGCACTGCCCCAAGACAAAGCGCCCGCCACGATGCAGATCAATGCCCTCACAGCTTTCATCAATCGAGTGGACCTAAGCTCTGAAGAATTGGGAACCTGGTTTGCCAGCACCGCCAACTACGTCCACTGGGCCCACTACTTCAATAAAGACCACGACCCTTCAAAAGTGGTCGGCGAAGACAACATCCTGCGCTATGTGCCCAGAAAAAGAATGGCCCTGCGCATCCAAGGGAAAGACAAACCTCTCGACATCTTCCGAGTGATTGCCGCAGCCCTCATCACCAAAACCCATTTTGACATTTCCTATGATCCAAAGAACAGCTCTCTAGCTTTCGACAGCGACTGGAAACAGACCTTTAAGGAATTTAAAATCATACCTGAGACTACCGAAGAGTTTTGCTCCCGTTTAAAATCGGGTCCCTATGACCGTGTGCGCCTTCTCTCAAGCCCATCCGAGGCGATGGAACTGGCAGCGAGCGCCAATGCTGTCTACCTCAACTCCGAGTCCGTACTATCGAGCGGTAGGCTAGAATTACTGCACTACCTCAGAGAAGTTGCCTTCAGCATCGACTACCACCGCTACGGCAACTTAGGCGTACGCGAAGGGGAAAAACGGGCTCCTATCCTTTAAGTGATGGTTGTTTATTAAAGGGAAAAGCGGCAGAAAAATACCCCTAATTGTTAAGGCGCTATTTGCTTTATTCTTACTTGTTCTTATTCCAAGTTTTTGGGTTTGGCATGGCCCTGGAAATTTTCTTTGGCCATCTCATACCGCACTTTTCATGGTTTTCCTCTCTGTATTGCTCGAAAACCGTTTTATCGCCAGCATGGCAATCGTTGGTTACCTGGTTTATGAAATCTATTGGAATATCGACTTTTTTTTACTCCTTTTTTCGCTTCCAAATACTGGAGCCACCGATTATATGCTTTATTCTGCAAAACCCATATGGATAAGATCTCTCTCATTATTTCATGTTGCTCTTCCACCTCTGATGATCTGGCTCATCTATCGACTCGGTTATGATAAAAGAGCTTGGCTTTTCCAAATTCCCGTTATCATTATCCAAGTTCTATTAACATGGCTGCTCACCGATCCAACCAAAAACATCAACTTAGTCTTCGGTTATCAAAGTCAAGTGTTAAATATGAATCCCTATCTCTATTTAGCGCTTTTATCTGCTGCTGGTGCGCTAATGGTTTTTTTGACACATCTTGTTATTGTTAAAATCATTTCCCGTTTTTCCCCTAAAAAGTTGTTTTAATCTAAAAAAAGAGGATGAGCTATACCCCGAGGCTTTGGCGCGGTCAAAATTCACACATTTGGGCGAGTCGGGGTATAAATTTTACGATTCTAAAACGTATTGGAAGATGAGCGGCGCCACGATCGTCGCATCGGATTCGATGACAAAGCTAGGCGTCTCCACACCTAATTTCCCCCAGGTGATTTTCTCATTGGGGACAGCGCCGCTATAGGAGCCGTAGGAGGTTGTGCTGTCGCTGATTTGGCAGAAATAGCCCCAGAGGTTAG
>JAGVJV010000044.1 GCA_020050965.1 Parachlamydiales bacterium | reverse complement strand
GTTCTTTCTGATAAGCACAGAGATGTGTGGGTTCTCATTTGAAAGTTGGCGAAGGTAGTCGACAAGCTTGGTATCGTCGTTTTCAGCGAGCTCATCTCGACTCACAACGATCAGATATTTCACTCGGTTTCTGTCCTCTTCTGTGCTTCTCAGCGCCGTCCGATCTAAAAAATATCGCAATGAAAATCCTGCATCTAAAAAACTATCCGATCTTTAAGCAATTGCAGCTGGAAGAGGCCCTTCTGCGTCTTGACAATAGCAACTATTGCATCATCAATGAAGGATCGCCGCCTGCTATCGTGATGGGTATTTCAGGCAAAGCCGATGAGCTGATCGATCATGAAAAACTATCAGCTTCGCCCATTCCCGTGATCAAACGCTTTAGCGGCGGCGGAACAGTCGTCGTCGACCAAGAGACCATCTTTATCTCATTTTTGTGCCAAAAAGAGCTGCACGATTTTGCTCCCTACCCCGAGCCGATCATGAAATGGACCGAAGGGATCTACAAAGAGGCATTCAACTTGCCCGACTTCCATCTTAGAGAAAATGACTATGTGATCGGCGAGCGAAAATGCGGCGGCAATGCCCAGTACCTACGCAAAGAACGCTGGCTCCACCACACCACCTTCCTATGGAGTTACCAGACCGCGCTGATGGATCTGCTCCTGCATCCCAAAAAGACCCCACAATATCGAGAGCAACGGTCCCATGCCGATTTCCTTACCTGCTTATCGGAACACCTACCAAGCAAGGTCGCATTTATTCAGGCTTTCAAAAAAATCCTTAACAACCATTATTCTGCCATAGAAATCTCTCTATCAGAAGTTTCTTCTATTCTACAAATACCACATAGACAGAGCACAATCTTATTATAATTGTTTAATAAAACTATTAAAATCCGTATAATATAGCAAAATGATTACAAAATATTTATTAGCTGAAACCCCTATTACAACAACAAAACTCTATATCCTCGGAGCAGGTATTGCTCTCACCTCTTTTTCTCCTATCAACATGGTCTCTCAATGGCCAGGTCGCGATCAGGTAATCTTCAAGATCTTTATGGCAGGAAATCTCTTAAAATCTCTCGACTTCCGGATCGGCCATTTCATTGCTCAGGCCAATCTAATTGCCATTCCCTATCTCTACACCCTCGCATGCTATTCCATTTACTCAGACCCAACCTATGGTCTCAAAGTACAAGCCTCGAAGATCGTTCATTTGATTCGCGCCTTTAATTTTACAGCAGCAACAACCCCTCCATTAGAAAATATTATAGTTTCAAAACCTATCCCATTAATTCCTCCACCCGCACCAATTCCCTCAAAACCCGTCATTTATTCTGGACCTATTGTCAATCCATTCCCTCAGACCTGTGGTTTAGATGAACAGCCTATACCAAAACCTGCCCCTTATACTGGACCGATAGTCAATCCATTCATTCAGACCTGCGGATTAGATGAACAGCCTATTCCAACACCTGCACTTTATACTGGACCAATTGCTAATCCGTTCATTGAGACCTGTAGATTAGATGAACAGCCACTCACTGCGCAAAGTTCTTCGCTTCTTCCAATACTTGGAGCGGCGGCTGTAGCTGCGGTTGTAGGATATGTGGCGTATAGATACTACCAAAGTAGAAAAGTGGAACCTATTCAGAAACAGCCTGAGCCTGTCCCTGAACCAGTTATTGTCCCCGAACCCATTCAATCTGTCGTTGTTGTAGATCCGCCAAAAATTGAAGAGCCTAAACCTGAAACAGATCCTGAGTTAAAAGAAATTGATGATGCGGTGGCGAGCTTTACCGATACAACGAAATTTCTCGCCACACGCTATATTTTTAGCGCGGCCCAATTTGGGAAAGGATTTCTTTATAATCTTTTCCGGTCGGTTAAATACATCGCTCTCACCATTTTTTCTACTCCGCTTCTATTTACTGAATGGGGGCGTGCCTATTTCAAATCTAAATGCGTTCGGATCCTTCCTACCTTACGCAATACACTTATTTCTGCCACTGGAATCTTTATCCCACCTTTAGCAGTCAAATTCTAAGTATCTTCAGTCTTTGTGGCGTTGCGCCAAGCTTGGGCAACGGTTCTGCGGCTCATAAGGGCAATCGACTCGGTCAGAGGGATTTCCTTAGGACACACTTGCACGCAGTTTTGCGCGTCCCCGCAGTCTGAGACTCCCCCTTCTTCCATGAGAGGCTGGAGCCGCTCCTTGGCGGTTAGCGCACCAACGGGATGAGCGTTGAAAAGGCGCACTTGGGAGATCGCGGCTGGGCCGATGAATTTGGAGCGGGGATTCATTTGAGGACATGCTTCTGTGCAACAGCCGCAGGTGATGCAGGTGGAGAGGACGTAGCGCTCTTCCTGCACTTTGGGGTCGATTTTCGGGCCAAAACCTTTGTCGAGGGCATTGTCCACTTCAACCCATGCTGAAATCTTCTTGAGGTTGTCGAACATCGAATCGCGGTTGACCACTAGATCTTTGATGAGCGGGAAGGTGGTGAAGGGGGCTAGAGTGATGGTGTCGCTGCCGGTGGCTTGGAGCACTTTTTCAATTAGGATAACACAAGCTTGCACGGGCCTGCTATTGACGAGCATCGAGCATGAGCCGCAGACCACTTCAAGACACCCTTGCTCCCATGCGACGGGCGTCACTCGCTCTCCCTTTTTATTGATTGGGTTTTTCTGGATGTCCATCAGGGCAGAGGTGATGTTGTAGAAGGGCTTTAACTCGAGTTCAAACTCTTCCCAATACTGGTTACCTGGTGTGCCGCGATAAATTTTGAGAGTAAATTTTTTTGCCATACTTGTACTCATAACGGAAGGACAATATTTTCGGGAACGTTTTTCAGCGTCGGTTTGAACCGCTTCGCATGGGCATAATCGCGTAAGATAGGATCGAGATGGCGCAAGTCAACTGGTTTATAGGTGATGATCGGTTCGTCAGGATCGTAGGTTGCAATTGTGTGTTTTAGCCAATTTGCATCATCTCTTTCGGGATATTCGGGTTTGTAGTGAGAGCCGCGGAACTCATTTCGGAGGAGAGCCCCTTTGGTCATCACCATGGCCAGCTCAAGCATGTAGCGAAACTGATTGGCGAAGGCATAGGTTTGGTTGACCAGGTTGCCTTTATCATCTAGGTTGATGTTTTGATAGCGCTCTCTGATCTCTTTAAGTTTATCGAGAGTCTTTTGCAAACCTTGATTGTCTCGCTTTACCGTCACATTGCGGATCATCACATCCGCCATCTCATCGTGAAGCTCATGGATGTTTTCTTTGCCATTTCGGGAGAGCAGATCCCGTTTAAATTCCTCTTCGATCGCGAGCGCCTCTTTCTCATTTACCTCTTTTTCTTTTAGGGTATCAATGTAACGGGGCACTTCGACTCCGGCAACAAGTCCAGAGTAGATGCAAGCCAGCAGGGCATTGGCACCAAGGCGGTTGGCCCCGTGGTATTGGAATTCGCATTCGCCGACAGCAAAACAGCCGCGCAGATTGGTCATGTGCCGAAATCGTGTCATCCGATCGGGATCATCGCAAGCTGGCCAATCGCACCAGGCTCCTCCCATCGAATAGTGGACGGCCGGGAAGATCTTCATCGGCACTTTGCGCGGATCTTCTCCAGTGAATTTTTGATAGATGTCAAGGACCGATTCCAGTTTATGCCACACTTCAGGTTTGAGATGGGTCACATCGAGATAG
>JAGVJV010000041.1 GCA_020050965.1 Parachlamydiales bacterium | reverse complement strand
TGGCCATGAAAAATGTGGTGCCGTCGATGCAGTTTTGCAAGGAATAACAAAAGATATTGAGCCGATCGCAGCACTCATTCAGCCGGCGATTACACAAGCAAAGACAGAACAAGGATCGACTTTAGAAAATGCAATCCAAGAAAATGTGGAGAATGTGGTTAAGCAGCTAGAAGCTAACCCCGTTTTGGCCGATCTGATCAAGAAGAAAAAATTTGCCATTGTGGGCGGATATTACGATTTGGTTTCAGGCAAGGTTAAGGTTTTAACACCAGCGCCTTCTTCGTAACTTTTTTTCCAAGCATCATTGATCCCCTCTGCAAGCATTGCTCCACTTTCTGTTCCAGCATAGAGGGGGAAATTGCCCCACAAAATATTCATGAAGTCAAAATGGCTTCGAGCTGGTTTGAGCATATACAATGCAGAATCGAAGGTGATTGCTGAGCCGATAAATTTCATCGTGCGTAATGGAAGGGCCATCAAAATAAGCCCGAGGAAAGAGTGGTGAATTCTCATGTCATGGTTCCAATAGTAAAGCGGGAAGATGATGGAGAGGGTAGCTGCAAAGAGGTGGAAGAGGCTATTGTTCTTGTCCCCTTTGCAGTAGTTGTAAATCGCCAGTCCTAAGTGGACTAGACCGACGAAGGCATACTCAGCAAACACGACCGGTTTAGTTTGGAAGGGCAAAGTGACTTTCCAATTAAATCCAACGGTTATAATCGGATAGACGACGTAGGCGCCTAAGGCCATCGCTCCTATTGCCAGAGCCGCTATTACCGTGGTTTTGATCACTAGCTTGGCGATCCTTTTGCGGGCTTCCTGAAGGGTTTCACCTGGCTGTATAGTAAATTTTTTAAAGAAATCGGGCGCTTGAACGATTGCTTTTCCTAGATAGAACATCGTTGTCAAGGAAATGGGGATTGCCGCAGCTACAGGGAGGAATTGGACCCTGAGATATAGTGTAGCAGCAGATAGGGCCAAAAAGGCAATAAGTAGAAAGATATTTTTTGAAATTCGAAGAATCGACTGGTTGAGGGTCTCTTCTTTTTGGGGTGTAAAGGCTTGGATAAGACGGTTTTTTAATTCGACAGCTTTTTCAATGGGAAAGCGGGGATTATTAAAAATATTCTTTACTAAAAGAGCCCCTTCCATGACCAGAGGTGCAGCCACCGTGAAGGCGGCAATACTCCCCTGATATTCCTTCATTCCAGATTTAATTAAATCCCCAACCGTCATTCATATATTATATATTAAATAATATAATTAATCAATTAAAAACGAACGATAGTTCCAAAGACAAAGCTTTTATACCACTGCCCAAAACTAAAGAAATTGCGCAGCATAAAGAAGAGATCGAGATCGATTAGACAAAGGCCTAAAGATACCTCGATAGGTACAAATCGGTTTTCAATGATTTTTTTCTGATCAAAATCGTAGAAAACCTCATCGTAGAACTTATAGGCAAAGACTTTTGAGCCGCAAAACGGGATTCTGATGAGGAGTCTTTCTCTTAGAATGTATTGAAGGTCGGAAAAATGTTGTCTTTTAACTATTTCAAGCCGATTCCGCCAGCGCCATTCAATCCCGTTATCGAAATAGAGGGTCGGATTGATTTCTAGCTCAAGCCGATTTCTGGTTGTAAAATTGGGGGCCCCTCTCGGTTTGCT
This sequence comes from Parachlamydiales bacterium, assembly GCA_020050965.1. Lineage (GTDB taxonomy): Bacteria > Chlamydiota > Chlamydiia > Chlamydiales > Rhabdochlamydiaceae > Sacchariniichlamydia. The sequence goes on along the minus strand of JAGVJV010000041.1, from coordinate 6,878 downwards.
ATAGATAAAACTATAATGCGCCTCCAAATCGAGCCAGCAAAGTGCTTTATAGGAAAAGTCCTCTGAGATGCGATAGTAATAAAATCTTGTCACATCCCTATCGATCCGAATGACCCCAGTTGTATAGAGCTTAAAACAGGGGCGTTTGATTTGGTCTTTAGAGAACTGAAGCCAATACTCTATGTCCCAGTTAGAGGCATAAACGGAGCTGAAGCAGGATAATATAAGCAGAATTCTTTTAATCACTCGTTGAGAGTAGTCAAAATAATATATTCTTGTAAAGATAGACCTCTTCCCTTACCATAGTGAGTATTATACCCAAGTTCACTCAAAAGTTGGCTAATATGCGGGATTGAAAGCTGCCAAAAATCGATTGTCGCAAAGGGGATAGTATCGAGATAACTTTCACAATGAAAAGGGAGAAGATTTTTATGAATTTCAATTCAAAAGCAATTCTATCAGCATTTATGATCCTTGTGTGCGGCTTCTGCGCAGAAGGACACGCGAAAAGCAAAAAAAGCAAAAAAAAGCACTATGACACACCTATATATGTAGAACCTGCACAAAAAGTCGAGCAAGCGCCTGTTCAGAATCCAGAGCCCGCACAAGAGGTTGTAGTGATCACTCCTCCAGCCAAAATTGAAACTCCAGCTGCTCCTGCCATTGTGGAAGAAAAAATTGAAACAGTAGTTGTGGCGGAGCCAGAAGTGGTTGCTGAGCCAGAAATAGTTGCTCAGCCAGTTATCGCCGATCATGAATGCGAAGAGCTACATGAGCATGTTGCAGAACATGCAGAAATCAATGAAGATGCAGACTTAGCATCTTAATTTTGTTTCCGATTTTGAACCTTTTCATTATTGTTCTGAAAAGGTTCAAATTTAATCCCTATGAGGTCCCCCGATGCAAATAGTCATCATATTCTTTGTTCTTAGCTGGTACCTCTCCCTCTTAATGCAATCAGGATTTTTGCATCGATATGCTGCCCACAAAATGTACACGATGGGGCCGAAGACCGAAAAGGTGTTCTTTTTTTTAACTTGGGTTTTTCAGGGACCCGCTTATCTTTCCCCCCCTGCTTATGGAATCCTCCATCGGATGCACCATGCACATACAGATACGGCTGAAGATCCCCATTCGCCTTCCTATGATCGGACAATTTTTTCGATGATGTGGCGCACTGCAGTCACCTATCACAACATCTTCAGCAAAAAGATCGAGATCGATCCTAACTATTCACGCAATCTCCCCACCTGGGATGCTTTTGATCGTTTTGCCTCATCCTGGATCACCCGTTTGAGTGTAGCGTTTGTCTATCTCCTTGTTTATCTTTGGGCTAATCCTCCTCTCTGGATGTATGCCCTTTTCCCCATCCAGATCATCATTGGACCTCTGCATGGCGCAATTATCAACTGGTTCGCTCATAAATGGGGCTACCGCAATTTCAATACAAAAGACACCTCTAAGAACTTCCTCCCCTTGGATTTGCTGATGATTGGAGAGTCTTATCACAATAACCACCATGCCAATCAGAAAAACCCCAATTTTGGAGTCCGGTTTTTTGAGATCGATCCCACTTATTTAGTCTTAAAATTACTTCATTTATTTCGCATTATTCAATTATCGCCAAAGAAAGAAAAGATTAGAAATATATAGGTTCTATTTAGTATAATAGAATAGATGATTAGGGCTGCGACAACTAAAATTTATAATTGGGCCACGGAGAAGGCTGCTTCTTCGAAAGCGCCTCTTTGGCTTGGGCTCCTCTTCTCTCTAGAGCTCTTTCTGCTACTCCCCTTAGATGCCGTGATGATCTTTTTCTGCCTGCAAAACCCAAGAAAAACTTTTCTTTACATCTTTATTGCGGCGATTATGTCTACCTGTTCGGCGGTTATAGGCTATTTTTTAGGCCATTTTTTGTGGGATTTAATCAGCCCCTACGTGATTCCCCACCTCATCTCGCATGCCTTCTTTGAGAGACTCTCAAATCACCTCCAGGCCTACACCAGCTGGGCAGTCTTCCTGGGCTCTCTACTCCCCTTCCCTCTCAAAGCCATTAGCTTGGCCTCTGGCGCATTCCACCTTAGTTTGCCAGGCTTTATCATGGGGCTACTTGCGGCGCGCCTGATCCGCTTCACCTTCATCGGAAGCGTGCTGCTAATATGGGGCGAGAGAGTCAAACTTTTTATTGACAAACACTTTCACAACATCTCGGTCGTAATCGTCATCAAGATCGTCGCTGCTGTCATGTTCTTCTGGATTTTTTCCCTGTAAATTGACTCCTTGACATTTTTATACCATATTATGATATATTGGTATAAAAAGGGAATTGAAGTTGATACTCTCCTTCTCAGATCAGGGAACTGAAGACATTTACAATGGCATTAACTCAAGGAAAGCTAGACTTAAGCTTAACCAAAATTTATGGGAAAAAGCCCAAACAAAACTTGACATGCTCAATAGGGCGTACCGCTTGGAAGATTTAAAAGTACCGCCGAATAATAGATTGGAAAAGCTTACTGGAGATCTGATGGGAAAATACAGCATCAGAATTAATGATCAATACAGAATTGTATTTAGCTGGGATTCAGACAATCGCGCAGTAGCAGAAGTTGAAATCGTTGACTATCACTAGGAAGAAAAAATATGTTGCCAACTCATAGAAAGCCAACTTTACCTGGTAAAATTTTATTGGAAGAATTTCTCATGCCATTAGGAGTTTCCCAATCGGAATTCGCCTTACATTTGGGAGGGACTTGGACTCAACCAAAATTGAGCGCAGTCATTCATGGAAGACGTTCAATAACTGAAGAAATCGCTTTAGATCTAGCCGATGCTTTAGGAACTTCCCCGGAATTTTGGATGGGTCTTCAATCGGATGTTCTTTTATGGGAGGCAAAGCAAAAAAGAAAGAAAATTGCCCGTTTCCATATACCGAGATCAAGAAGGAAATCTACTCTACACAATCAATCCAGGTAATTAGTTTTGGGATTTTCTCTCTAAGAGAAGGCTTTCTGAAATCTCATCCATACCTTCTCAAAGATGCGGCAAAGGGCTCCATTCGCCATCACATTGGATGAGGTGACGATCGGGTCTAGGATCACATTGAAGGCCAAAATGATGGCGATCATCTCTGGGTTGAAGGAAAGATAGGTCTCATAGATGGGGAGCATGATGAAAATTGCCCCTCCGATGACGGCCGCTGTGGCAAAGCGGGCCAGTACAAACATCACGCTAAAGCTAGCAAGTGTTGCCAAATCAGGCACATGTCCATAGAAATGGTTGTAGATCAAAAAGCAGAGAAAGGTGTTGATGATGCAGTCGCCGATTTGCTGGATATTGGTCGTGGCTGGGATCACTGCTTTGGCGAAGTCGGGATCTGTCAAATTTTTGCCTGCCCCCTCAATCGTCCAGGGCATCGTCGATAAACTGCAGCCAGAGGTAAAGGCAATTGCCCCAGCTGGAGTTACATTTTTCAGACTCTGTAGCGCTCCTCGCAGAGACCAGTTGCTGCCGATTAAAAAGAGCAGAAAGATATAAGCCGCTAGGATCACGAGCATCCAGATTAGCAGGACGCTGTAGTGGGCAAAAATTGACTTTAGGATAGCGGTTTGATGCATCCTGGCGACGAATCCAAGGATGAAGAGTGGAATCAGCCGAGAAAAGACTTTGGTCAAGATCCACTGTGCTATCCCCTTTCCTTTTGCGATCATCTCCTTGAGCGCGGTTTGTTTCCCAAAGATTGCGATCAGGCCAAGTGCCACTCCAAAAAGCGATCCTTTGTCCGCCGACCACCACCCGGGTTTCTGAAACGGTAGACGCCAGAGGGGGCTAAAGTCGAGGTTGATGGCGGGTATCTGAATAGGGGGAAGAAAATCGGCAGCCACATGTCCTCCGGCGAGGGCAAACCACACGCTAGAGAAGTTAGATAGCGCTTCAAAGAGCACCAGCGCTAAAATGAAGAGGGGTGCGCGATGGTGAAAGGAACAGATTGTTTGGGCAATGAATAGACCGACAGTCACAGGAAGAAGCCAGACGAGCAGGTCTTTAATGAAAACGCTGATCGTATAAAGCCCTCGATGCGCCACTTCGGGAAGATAACTTGCGAGAGCTAGGTAGAGTATGACAACTAGAAGAACTTGAACAGCACGATTTTTTAACATCATCGCCACCTTTTAGTTCTAAGCCTACGTCTTTTTTCAATAGATGCAAATCGAAAAATTTTGTATGATGTCCACCTATGAACGATGACCTTCTCCGCAAAATCGTCGACGCAGCAACTGAAGTGCATCGGTTATTGGGAGGCCCAGGCCTTATAGAAAACATCTATGAATCTGCCCTCTGCCACGAGCTCGCTCTTCAGGGAGTGCAGACCGAGAGGCAACTGCCCATCCCAATTCTCTACAAAGGCTCCCCAATTCGCGATCCCCTCTTTCTTGATATTCTGGTCGATAAAAAGGTGATCGTCGAAGTTAAAGCAAATGAAAAACACTATCCCTATTACGAAGCGCAGCTCTTGACTCATCTCCGCCTAACAGGTATAAAAATGGGGCTGCTGATTAACTTTGGGAAAAAAGTTCTCAAAGAGGGTGTTATTCCCATCATCAATAAACAAAACTAATAACCTGCGTTTTGGGTTTGCTCTCCTCAGGATCAGGAGAGATTTTCGATGAAATGGACCTTGCTTTTTCGAAAATCATAGCCGAAGGCACTATTTTTGAGAAAAAGCAAGGTCAATTTCGCAAAAAGATCCCTGAGGCTGAGCGAGATAAACCCAAAACTCAGGTTAATATGCCAATTTTATCTGTTAAGGAAGCAATCGAATTGCAAAAAGTGATGGCTGAAAAAGTTGTGCTCCAGGATAACTTTGCACCGCCAACTCTGATCGGCGGAATGGATGTCAGCTGCAATCTCTACGATCCCAAGCAGATGATCTATGCTGCAGTAGTTGTGCTTGATCAAGATTTAAAAGTGGTAGAGAAAGTCACCATCGCAGAAAAGCAAACGTTTCCCTATCGGACTGGCTTACTTGGATTTCGTGAAGCACCAACGCTCGTCAAAGCCTACCAGCAGTTAAAAGTGCGGCCTGATGTTATTTTAGTTGATGGTCATGGGATTAGCCATCCACGCGGACTTGGAATTGCGAGCCACATTGGAGTGCTCTTGGATATTCCGACAATTGGTGTAGCGAAATCCATTTTAGTAGGCGAAGTGCAGGAGGAATTTCTAGTTTGGAAAGGAAAGACGATTGGAGTTGGTTATAGGAGTAAGCTGAGGGCTAACCCGCTATTCATTTCTACAGGACATAGGGTTTCACTAAAGAGCGCGGTTAAGGTTGTCAAAAAATGTGTGGGGAAATACAGATTACCTGAGCCAACGCGACAGGCACACATCGCTGCGAATGAATGTAGAAGGGAAAATCTCTTTACCTAGAAAGCAGCATATGTAATAATGATCCTTATGAAAAGAAGAATCGCAACTGTTATTACAGCAATTACAGGAGCTAGAGTAATTATTGGTGAAGCAGAATTTCACCATGCAAAAGATGAACATTTTCAAATGCTTCCTGATGATATGCTGCTGGAACTTATTGAAAGAGTTTTAAAGGATCCAACAAAAGTCTTCTAACAAAAAAAACTGCATCAATATCAACTCTTTTAACGCCTTGACAAGCAAAGATATTTAGTAGTAATTGTAAAACAAACCGAAACGGGCTATTATTTCTCTACGATGTACAGTACGGGAAACACTATCCGCAATAGTCATAAAAATTTAAAAGAGATTAAGTTATGAAAAAAGGTAATGTATTTTTTCATCCAATTGAAGGAACTGGTTCATTAACTATTTCCTGGAGTTCAGGACCCAAAGGTGATGCTATCGATGCAAAAAAAGGTTCTGGTGTTGGCTTTTTTTTCTGATAAGGGTGATTTACTTTGTGTTATTTTTGATGAAGTGCAAGCAGACAATGATCATCAAGTGCTTGAATTTGATCGTGATAGGATTGATGTTCGGATTATCAAAGGTAAAGTTGAATACAAGGTCACTGAGCGTAAACTTGTTCCTCGTCTAAGAAAAAGAGTTTCAAGTCGAAAACAGACTATTTAGTTCCTTTCCTGCGATCGTCTTATTTTGCTTAGCTCTCTCGGATCTAAATGGAGTTCATCCTCGCGCTTGGCAGCGAGTTGTCCACAACCACCGCTGATGTCTTGTCCCCTGCTATAGCGCACTGGGGCTGCTATCGATCGATCGGTCAGATATTTTTGAAATTCACGGATCCGCTCGGCATCGGAAGCTTTCATTTCCACGCCAGGAAAGTGGTTGATCGGGATCAAGTTGACCTTGGCTTTGAGTCCATGCAGGAATTTCACTAGCTTTTTGGCATCCTGAATGCTGTCGTTAGCCCCTTCGATCATCACATACTCGAAAGTGATCCCATATCGTTTCGGCGCAGGATACTCTAGAAGGGCCTCTTTGAGAACCTCGAGGGGATAAGTCCTATTGATCGGCATCATTTTGCTCCGCTTCTCATTGTCGGCCGTATGGAGCGAAATGGCCAGGCGGACGGGAAGATCGCGCCCGAGTTGCCGGATTTCGGGGACGAGGCCCGAGGTGGAGATGGTGACGCGGGCGGTCGAGAGGCCAAAGGCTTTAGGATCAATCATGATGGAACAAGCTTTTACTACCTGTTCGTAGTTATCGAGGGGTTCGCCCATGCCCATAAAGACGATGTTAGAGACCTTTTCTTCCTTTAGGAATTGATTTGCGAGGATAATCTGGGCAAGGATCTCCCCTGAGCTTAAATTGCGTTTAAAGCCCATTTTACCTGTTTGGCAGAAAGTGCAGCCCATTTTGCACCCCACTTGGCTGCTGATGCAGAGGGT
>JAGVJV010000020.1 GCA_020050965.1 Parachlamydiales bacterium | reverse complement strand
TAAATTGAAAAATTTGGTTTCGGCAGCGTCAGCTTGGCTGCAAATTTTGAGTCTTAGCTTGCGCCTTGTTTTCGAACATTGTCGCGCGCTCCAAACTTCAAAATTTGCGCCGCTTTCTTGCCGAATCCCCAATTTTTCAATTCATTTGGGTATAGTTAGCTTCCTACTTCTCTTTGGCCTAAATGCCGAAGAAATCCGCGTAGAATTGGCCACACAGTCTAAACTGACTGATCTCTATTTTGCTCCGATCGAAGATGGTTATCTTAAGAAATTGGCCTCCATCTTGGCATTTGATTTGGGCCATAGCGGTTATTTTAAATTGGCCGCTTCAGAGAGCGGCTACGTTTTAAAAATGACGATGACGGAGAAGACGGTCAGTCTGCAAGTGGGTAATAAAAAAATGGACGGAATCGCCATCACTGGCGATCTGCATCATGACCGGCGCCAAATGCACCGCCTCTCAGACGCCATTATTGCGGGGATGTTTGGAGCCAAGGGCGTCGCTGATACTCGCATCCTCTACTCTTGCAAACTGAGCAACGAATATAAAGCTGAAATCTGGGAATGTGACTGGGATGGGGGCAATCCAAAGCAAGTGACGCAAGAGAACAACTATTCGATCCACCCGGTCTTTATTTCGGGAATAAACTACCTCTATGTCAATTACAAAAATGGACAGCCCAAGATCTACGTCTCCAGCTTGAAAAATACGACAGGAAAGCCCCTGATTGATTTAAAGGGCAACCAGCTCCTTCCTGCCATTTCAAAGCAAAAAGATACCCTAGCTTTTATCTCAGATGCAGCGGGGCGGGCCGATCTGTTCATCCACAAACTTGACGCAAGTGGGATGCTAGTTGGAAAACCGCAGCAACTTTTTTCTTATCCGGGATCGACGCAAGCATCTCCCACTTTTAGCCCAGATGGATCGCAAATCGCCTTTGTTTCCGATAAGGATGGCGCACCTCGGATTTACATTATCCCTTCGCAAATTGCGCATAACAAACGGGCCAAACCGGTGCTAATCTCAAAACAAAGTAAAGAAAACACTTGCCCGAACTGGTCTCCTGATGGAAAAAAAATAGCCTATAGTGCTAAAACAAATGGTGTGCGCCAAATTTGGATATATGATTTCGAGACGGAGCAAGAGCTGCAACTGACTACAGGCCCTGGCAATAAAGAAAACCCGTGCTGGGCCCCTGACAGTTTACACCTAGTATTTAACTCGACCGACCCCGACTCGACCGAGCTCTATCTGGTCAATCTCAATCAGCCCGAAGCGGTGCGCATTACGAAAGGACCTGGAAAAAAACATTACCCAACTTGGGGGAACAAATGAAATCAACCATCACATTTCTTCTACTACTCGCGCTAATTACAGGATGTTCCTCATCCATGTCCACCGGTGCAGTGAAATCTCAAAACCATAAACTGCGTGGCATCTACGACGGCAATGCCGATGAAGCCCTTGCAGGCGGGTTCGAAAACGAATTCATGTCGCTTGAAGACCAAGATCTGCACATGCGCTTTGCCGATGCAGCGATCCCGCAGCCGAGCGAAATTCCTGGAGCTCCAGGCAGCAACATCCCCAGCCTCGACCAGTTTAAGAAAGCGATGGCCGGCCTCGCCCAAATCTTCCAAAATGTCCACTTCAATACCGACGAATATGTGCTGCGCAATCCCCAAGACATGCTGATCATCGACCGAGCTGCCGCCTATTTAAAAAACAACCCCAACACCTATGTTGCCGTCGGAGGCCACTGCGATGAGCGGGGATCAGAATCATACAACCTAGCCCTCGGCACAAGACGCTCCAACTACGTCCGAACCCTACTCGTCCAACGAGGAGTCAATCCAAACCAAGTCCACTCAATCTCCTATGGAAAAGAGCAACCTGAAGCCTTTGGTCATTCTGCAGAAGATTGGGCCATTAACCGCAGAGCCGAGTTTAAAATATACGAGAAATGAAATACTTAAGCCTACTACTACTCTTAGCTGCTTGCGCCCCGCAGATGTCCACTCAGACAGCTGCTAGCCAGGATACTCTTGAAGAGATTCGGATTGCCCTTTTGGATGTGCGCCAGGCCTATAGCGCCACCAAAATCGACATGGAGAATCTCGAAGAAAAAGTTTCTGAGCTTAAACCCAATACACTCATCAAAGTGACCAGCATCGAAGCCCGGATGAACCAACTGGAAAAACAACTAGTAAACATCCAAACCGATCTCCACAGCTTAAGCGCTCATCTGACCCAAACCACCGAATCACTGCACCAATACCGGACCCAAATCGCTGCGCTCGACTCCCAGCTAAAAAATCATACCGCGCGCCTTGACGAGATCTCTAATTTAAAATCCACGCTAAACTCCATCTCTCAAGCAATCAGCACGCCCAAACAGGCCGCCCAAACACACAAAGTGGTCTCAGGCGAATCGCTCGAGCGAATAGCCCGCCATTACAACGTCACCGTCGATGCCCTTAAGAAAACAAATGGCCTTACCTCTAGCACCATCATGATCGGCCAAGAACTGAAAATACCAGAATGATAGGACTTTTTGATTCAGGCGTTGGAGGGCTCACCGTTTTAAAAGCCCTTGAGCAGCTTCTCCCTCATACAAGCTTTATCTACTTCAGCGACTCAGCCCATTTTCCTTATGGAAAGAAAAGTGCAGCCGAACTAACCCAATACACCTCGCAGATCACCAGCTTCCTTCTGAGTCACGAAGTGGAGATGGTAGTTGTACCCTGCCATACTGCGAGCGCCTTGGCCTTACCAGCATTGAGGGAGATTTTTCCGATTCCTATGATTGGAATGATCGAGCCCACCATTGTGGCGTTGAAAGAGGCCGGTAGTAAAAAAATT
>JAGVJV010000170.1 GCA_020050965.1 Parachlamydiales bacterium | reverse complement strand
GACATCAATATTACGCGCACAATTGCTAAGCGAAAAGAAGCAAAGCAATCGATTCAGGCGGTTAGTCCGAATTTTGATGTCCGCGTGCGCGACAAAGAAATTGCTGTGGAGTGGATGAAAAAGGAATGGGCACAAGATAACAAACTTTCTCAAGACACCATTATTGACAGGCTTGTTCTAGCTATACTGCAAAATAGAGTTGAACTTGAAAAAGACTACAAGAGATCTACCTTTGAGAAATGGGTTGATCAGGCAGATCCTCTTCCAAAAGCAGAAAGGGAATACCGCCCAAAAACTAAAAATCTGAAAAATGGGTAAGTGAGCTTTTTTGAAAGGGGTAGTCAGCTCCATCATTTTCATAGAGAGAAAGGGGTAGTCACTGACCCTTTCGAATTTTCTTTCCTTAAGAAAAAGAGAATTAACCCTCACAATTGAGCTTTAACCAGAAAACAACCAAGTGAGGAGGTTGCAATGACAGTAAAAGAAGCTCAATTAATCACAGTTAGACAATTTTGTGAGAGATATTCCTATCCATCTGAAAGTGCCTTAAGGGCAATTATTTTGGATGCCTCAATCAATGGCTTTGATAAGGCCATTTTTCGAGTAGGTCGTCGTGTTTTAGTCAATGTACCTGCTTTTTTTCAAATCATCGAAGAGAAGAACGGAGGGAAAAAACTATGAGAGGAAGGCACGAAAAAAAATATACCTCGTCCGCACCAGAAATGAGGACGAGGCATGAAAGATAAACACCTACAATTTAACCTTAAGTCCATTGAATTCCAGCTCAATGAACTTATATCTATAAGGACAAGACAAGATGAATGTTAGCACGATAGATGAGATTTCTCAAGAAAATTCAGCTCTTGAAATCATCCGACATCGCGTCCGAGAAATAGAGAAAAAATGCGATGAACAACGAGAGAGGGAACTCACTCGGCTTCCCCCTGGATTTTATTTAGATGACACCAGCCTCTGGTATCAGGAACCTAAAGAAGATGAGGATGAAGGCCCTGTCCGCTTACGTATCTGTTCTCGTCTAGAAATTATAGCAGTCACACGTAATCAGCATGGCGAAGATTTTGGGCGATTACTTCAGTGGCATGATTGCGATGGGCGCATGCATACGTGGGCGATGCCCATGTCGATGCTTGCTAGCGAAGGATATCCCTACTTGGGAGAACTGCTATCAAAAGGTCTTGAAATAGAACCTGGAAGAATGGCACGTCAAAAACTAACAGTGTACATTCAATCCTCCCGCCCTACGGCAAGAGGATTATGCACGCCTCATGTTGGCTGGCATCATGACTGCTTTGTCTTGCCTTCGAGGACAATAGGACAGACAGCAAATGAACAAGTTATTCTTCAATCTAACTATCCAGCCGGGCATTTTTCGACGCGAGGTACTTTAGAAAACTGGCAACAGATCCCCAAGTTATGTGTCGGAAACAGCAGGCTTGTTTTTGCATTGTCTATGTCTTTTGCCTCCATTTTGCTGACTCCATTAGGCATCGAAAGTGGAGGTGTTCACTTTCAAGGTACCAGTTCATTGGGAAAAACGACAATTTTAAGAGTCGCCGCCACACTTTGGGGCGGAAAAGACTATGTTCTCACTTGGCGGGCCACAACCAATGGATTAGAGGGAATCGCAATGAATCACAACGATACTTTGCTTTGCCTCGATGAATTGGGTCAGAGCGATCCGGACAAGGTGGGAGAAGCCACCTACATGCTGGCTAATGGCTCCAAAAAAGTGCGATCCGATGCCTCGGGTGATTCCAAGCCTACAGCAAAGTGGCGCATATTCTATCTTTCGAGTGGAGAGACCAATCTCGCAGGACATCTGATGCAGGCTGGCAAAAAAACGCGAGCAGGACAAGAGGTCCGCATACTGGATATTCCAGCCGATACAGGCAAATATGGAGCATTTGAAAACCTGCATCACTATCCAACAGGTGATGCTTTTGCCAATGCCTTAAATCTGCTCACCACACAATTTTACGGTACCGCAGCTATTCATTTTATCGAACAGCTGATAGCCAATAAAAGCGAGTACCTGAAACTGACCAAAGAAAAAATGCAGCAGTTTGAGCGAGAGTGTTTTCCTCCAAAAGCTTCCGGTCAGGTAGCTCGAGTATTGAACCGTTTCGCCATCATTGCTGCTGCAGGTGAACTGGCAACGAAGATGGGGATCACTGGCTGGCAATATGGAGAAGCTTTTCAAGGAGTGAAATTCTGCTTTGAGGCTTGGTTACTCACAAGAGGAAGTGTCGGGTTGCTTGAAAGGGAGCAGATTAAAGCCCATATCCGTCGATTTTTTGAGCTAAATGGGGAAAGCAGATTTATCGATATCGCCGCTTTTAAAGCTCATATAGAGGATCCTTCCTCTAATCAGATGCAAATGCCTCATCAGAAAATTGTTAATCGGGCTGGGTTTCGTGAAAGCGAAATGGAAAAGACAACCTATTACGTTCTTCCGGAAGTATTCAATGTGGAGCTGTGTGCTGGATTTGATAAGAAACTCGTCGAGTCCGTTTGTATGGAAGAAGGATGGTTGATTCATGGAAAGGAGAGAGTGACATCCAAGAAGAGGCTGCCTCAGATGGGAGCGAAATGGGTCTATATGTTTACCAATCGCGTGTTGGGTGATGAAGATTAAGATGGCAATTTTTGTTGGGAACAGTGGGAACGCGGGAACATTATTGAGTTTTATAAGTATTTGTTCCCACGTTCCCCACGAAAGAACTCTGATCTGGGACAAGTATGAGTATACTAACCTATTGATATTTAGCGGATTAAAAAAACCTGTTCCCAGGTTCCCGAAGTTCCCATGCAAAATAGCCTATAGAAAAATAACGAAGGAATTATGGATTTACTGGATTTAGCAAAAGAAGCAGGACTTTCACCCATTAAGGTGGCTCAAACTAACGGCGGGGAGTATATTTGCGCCTGTCCCAAGTGCGGCGATGGCGGCAAAGGAAAAAAGTCCGACCGTTTCCATGTATGGCCGAATCAACAAGCTAAAAATTGTATGGGTCACTACTGGTGTCGTCAATGTGGAATCAAAGGAGACAGCATTCAATTTTGCCGCGACCTCCTTGGATTAAATTATGCGGATGCGTGCTCCAGGCTGAAGTTACAGATGACCCTTTCTCCAAGAGAATGGGTGACAGACCTGGCTAGACCACAAAAGACATTCAAAAAAGCAGTGATCCCAAACAGCATTTGGCAGTCCAAGGCATCGGTATTTGTAGTGTGGTGTCATGAATTAATCTGGAAATATCCGGCAATCATTGCATCCCTTAAGCAACGAGGCTTTGATGAAGAGTCTATTCGAAGTTGGAAACTCGGCTATTGCCCTGAAACCTTTTGGCGCGATCGCTCCTCATGGGGCTTGTCCGAGAAACCCAATGCTAACGGCCTCATCGCAAAATTATGGTTGCCGCAAGGAATCGTCATTCCCACCCTTTCAGATGGCAATGTGACAAAAATTAAAATTCGCAGACCTGATCCACACACGCCACAAGAGAAGAAATTCCAAAAGTATGTCGTAGTCTCCGGTAGCATGGAAGTTCCAACAGTTTATGGCGATCTCTCGAAACCCGTTCTCATTATGGAATCAGAGCTGGATGCCATGCTGACATTTAAGGCGATAGAAGGAATTTGTTGCGTGATCGCACTGGGCGGAGCGCAAAAGAAGCCTAATTTAGAACTGCATCAACATCTTAAACAATCCCCTCGCATTCTTCTAGCCCTCGACTTTGATGAAGGGGGCATGAAAGGTAACCTATTCTGGCGATCGATCTATCCCCAGTTACTTTTCTGGCCCGTTCCGGAAGGCAAAGGACCTGGCGATGCCATTAAACTTGGGCTTGATCCTCGACGTTGGGTTGAAGCAGGTCTCAAGGCAATAAAACTGTAGTTAACAAAAACAAAGGAAATACCATGAACAATACGCCAACCATTCCGGACAAAGCTGATATGTCCCGCCCTGGATTTAAGGGTTATCAACTTGAACAGAACTCTTCCTCAAAGAAATTTGGGAAGTGTCCGATCCAGTATATTCTTGAAGGAGATCAGGAAAAGCCAAGGGCTTCTATTATTTTGAATCCCAATGAGCAATGGTGCCAGTCACCTGCGGAAGCGTTACAATGTGCTCTAACACGAATAACTGGCAGTGATGACAAGGAACTGGCCAAAGAGATCATCGACAGAGCTATTTCTGCAATGCCCATGGCCAATGGAAAGGAACATAATACAAATGTGGTTTACCAGTCTCTATCTGATTGTGAGCCTAAAGATTCCTTGGAAGCCAAACTTTGCGCGCAATGTACGGCTCTATATGCTCAAGGAATGCAATATCTATCCCGAGTAGAAAAATCTGATATGATGTGCCAGATCGAATTTAATATGAAATGTGCCATAAAGCTGCTTCGCCTTCACAATGAGACTACAGAAGCATTGGCACGTTATCGTCGCAAAGGCGAGCAAAAGGTCGTTGTACAACATGTTAATGTGAATGATGGCGGCAAAGCGATTGTTGGAAATATGATATCCTAATTGGAGGGAGGGGTAATGAAAAAAATGAGCGAGGTACCCCATGATTCGAGCGTGTGCGGGGCAAAATCAAGAACAAATAAACATCAACCTTGTAGACGCATTGCGATGGCAAATGGTCGCTGTCACTTGCATGGAGGCAAAAGTACTGGTCCGAAAACTCCAGAGGGAAAGTTAATTCAGAAAATGGCTTCTTGGAAACACGGGATGCGATCAAAAGAGGCCATTGCCGAAGCAAGGAACGTACAGCAAATGGTGCGTTCCTATCGAGAGGAATTAAAATACTGATAACAAAGTTGAAAATACAATGTCTGATTAGGATGGTACATATTAATTTCCAGACATCGCAATTAGAGGCTTAATCTGAACAGATATTTCTTCGATGATCTCTTTGAATTCGATATGGTCCTTGCCCATGGCCGACAAAAAATTCTTCCATCTCAGAAGGGTTTCTGGGGCATCATAAAAAGTCGGAGTAAATGCTGCAGGATATTTAAGTTCCGAGCCCCTGTTAGCAAATACCTCCTGGATAGCTAGCTTAATCTTACTGACATCGAGCTCTTCCATGCGAAAAATAGTCCAAAGGTCATAAAAGTCTTTCATTCGAGTGTTGACCAAAGCAAGTTTTACGATAGACTCAAACTTTTCCGCGATAACTGTTTCAAGGGTATATCCCATTAGTACTGGTGTCGGCATTTCAAGCAAAGTAGGATAATGAATTCTTTGCGGCTTTGGAACGATCACATCATTAAAGCCGATGTCAATAAGGACTGGCATCCTTGTGGTATATAGTTGAGCAAAAAAGCTAGCACTGACTCCTTGATTATCACCACCAGTTTGCGTTTGGCGGAGGATTAGTTTTTTCGTATCAAAAGAAATTGCATCCCCATCATCTTGAATTGAAGCAACTTCTGTGATGATGTTTTGCAGATTCTCGATCTGATTGGAGGTTCGTGCTAAAAGATCTATATCCATTGTAGCCCGATGGTCTCTTGAGTTCCACACCTTCAGCATTAGACCTCCCTTAAGAAAAAACTTCTATGAATAAGAACTGATGCTCAGTCGGTAAAGAAATCGCTCCATTGCATAATAGCGTAGAATCTCATCAAATGGGCGTTCTCGGTCTTCTGAGAGGTTTTTTAGTCGTTGCCGAATTGATTCTCCAAGATTCTTTTTTGGCTTATTATTTGCATTAACCACTGACAATAGTCTCCATAATGGGTTTTAAGGTTCGTTCAACGCGAAAAAGCTTAGCATACTCAAACAACTTATCAATATTTGATCCTCTTCGTTGCCAGTACATTTTCAATGCTTCCAGCACGACATCCATGCCGATCTTATTGCGAAATTTAACGCAATCGACAAGAGTTTTTTCAATATCAAATATTTTAATAACGCATCCATCCATGGAGTGTTCTTCAACACCCGTTTTAAGCAATGTCTCTGTGTACCAAAAGTATCGCATAGGGGGGTATGGAATCACTGGTTTATGAGCATCACTCGGTAGGGCAACATAAACGAAATGAGGGATTTGTGTCGTAATCTCATGAAATGCTAAAGCAGAAATCAAGCAGATGACACCTTGAGGAACTTTTTTAGCAACAGGTATGAAATCAGGTAACGAAGGTTCAGGCATTTCGATCAAGCGATACAATCCACGGCTTATAACCTCCAATTGACCACAATCACGCATAGCATAAAGCTGCCGACGATGAATTCCTAATTGAATCGCCTCAGACATCGTAAGAATGCCCCCAGCTTTGCGAAATGCTTCAACTGCTTGCTCTATTTTTGTCTTACTTGGCATGGACCAAAACCTCTGACTTATTCAAGTATATCCGTAGTATTGTACCAAATCAATAGAATTGTCAATAGAATATCAGAGACAATGATCGAAACTTGAATGTCAGGTCAACAGCTAGCATAGATTTTCATAGAAAATTATTAACAGACAAACACTACTTAAGGTGTAAACTCAGGGAAATGGCTCTTCTTTGAGGTCTATATTAAGGCAAATGCTCCGAACCCAAAGAGGATCAATCCAGAAAATTTGTTTAGCCAGCGAGAAGATGTTAAATTTATTCTCTCTCTGAAAAATGCTGCTGTTAGGCTGAGAATCATCCACCATATAGCTGATCCAAGAAAAACTCCCAAGGTCGTAGTGAGTGCGCTGTTAACGCTTGAATTATCATGTCCAATTCCAAGGCCGGCGTAAACCGCAGCGAAGCTGATAATTGTCATTGGGTTTGTGAGTGTTAAAAAGAATGTTGCTAAAAATGCTCTGGAATGTGTCAAGGTGGCTTCTTTATTGCTTGAGTTAGCTGTTTTTCCTAAAAATGTTGAGACCCCGAGGTAGCATAAAAACAATGCCCCGGTGGACTGCAGGTAGGCGCCATTGGCTTCTAAAAATGTGCTGATTGCAGTGACTCCAAAGCCTGCCATTGCTCCATAAATGGCATCGGCACAAGCTGCTCCAAGACCAGTAACAAGCCCGCATAAAATTCCGAATGTAAGGACGTTTCGTATACATAGCAAACCGATAGGGCCAACTGGCATGGCTATCGAAAAACCGATCATTAATCCCTTAAAAAGAAGCTCTATAGACATAACACCTCAATTTATATTTAATTTTTTGATTGGAGATTCCTTGGAGGAGGAAAGAGCTATTGTAGTTCGGGTCTTTGAAATGCCTGGCAAAATTTTCAGTTTTTCGTTTAAAAATTTATCTAAGAACTCTGTGTCCTTACAGCGAACCTTGATTAGATAATCGTCGTCCCCTGCGACGTCGCCACGGATCGAAAAGAGATGATCCGGTTATTCCAGGAACAATTGGAAAAAACCGAAAAGATCTACGAAGAATACAAGAAAATCGAAGAAAGGTTGGAGGGCATAGCGGATTCGCCTCGTAAAGCGATTCGCCTCCAGGCATTGAGGTACGGAATCGCTCTCCTTGAATCAGAAATTCAATGGTTAAATGATGAGAAAGGTAAATGAAATGCAAAACAAAATATTAATCATTGGGGCTGGACTGGGCGGCTTGGCTTTAGCTCAAGGACTTGCCAAAGCTGGCTTCCATGCCACAGTTTTTGAAAGAGATGAAAGCCCTGCAAGCAGACCACAGGGATACCGGATTTCAATTCGATCGCTTGGAATGCAGGCATTATCTGCGCTGTTGACGCCAGAAAAATTAAGCCGTTTATCCAAGGCTAAAGTTGCGGATGTTGGAGATGGATTTACTTGCGCAAATGAAAAGATGGAACCTTTTTTCAGCGTCCCGCAAGGACAAGATGCTGCTGTCCAATTCCTCCGCACAGAGCTGAGAAGTCTTTTGCAAGGAGGGATCGATATCAAATGGAACAAGCGCCTGTCTAGGTTTGAAGACAATGGCGATCAGGTGGTTGCTCATTTCGAAGATGGATCGCATGCCGCTGGAGATTTGCTTGTTGGGTGCGATGGAGCAGGATCCTCCGTGAGAGAGCTCTTACCTTCGGTATATGGAAATAGTTTGGGATTAATTCCAAGGGTATTTGATAGCAACCGCGCCATTCTAGGAGGACAAATTGATCGTACTCCGGAGTGGGATATGCTGCTCCCTCTTAACAGAGGGGGACTGGTTCGTTTCCTTGGGCCGAATTACCGCTCCATGGCGGTCTGTTTTTCAGAAAGAGCTGATAGAAGCCCTACTGTTTTCTGGGTGCTGTCTGAAGAAATAGAAGATAGAAATGCTCCGTGGTATCAGTTTGATCAAGGATTGGAATGCCGCATGCGGATATTAGCTCACTGCCAACAGCTGATGGCAAATGAGCCTTGGCATGAGAATTTGAAGAAGCTGGTATGCGAGACACCGGCAGAAGGAATCATGGCTCCTTGGCTTCTGCGTACCACGCAATTTTCTGATTTAGATCGCTTTCTGATGGCTCCAACGGGAAAGACGACTCTTTTAGGAGATTCAGCTCATGCTATGTTCCCAGACAAAGGGTTAGGTGGAAACAATGTGCTTGAAGATGCGAGATTATTATCAGCGCTGCTGAAAGATGCGCCAAATCCTATTGAGTGGCCTGGATTGATAGAACAATATGAAAGAGAAATGTTTACCAGAGCAAGAGCTGCTGTTCAAGAATCTGAAAGCGCAGCCGAGTATTTCCGCAATCTTCGCTCTAGCTCGTAAGATATCAAGGAATTGTAAAAATATGATATAAGGGAAAAAATTTAAAATAATCTAGATTGTTGATTTAAAGGGTTTGAAAAATGAACAAAGAGTCGGTTCCATATAGGAGCCTATGTACTGAGTACTATGAGTTAGATAAACCATCCCCTCCGGTGGATGCTCTTAAATGCTATTTAAATTATGCGAAAGAAGCTGGAGGAAGCATCCTTGAACCTATGTGCGGTACTGGAAGGTTTCTCATTCCGCCTTTAGAGCAGGGATACACAGTAACAGGGTTTGATTATTCGCCTCATATGCTTGAGGTTTGCCGAAAGAAATGCAAAGAGCGTAGGCTGATAGCCGAACTTTCAGAAGCCACATTTGAAACTTTTTCACAGCCAGGAAAGTATAATTTAATTTTTATACCTAGTGGTTCATTCGGCCATCTTATTACCCAAGAACAAGTGGATAAGGCTTTGGCATTCATCGTTGACAGGTTAAATTCCGGAGGAAAATTTGTATTCGAAATCGAGACTTTAAAGTCTGTCCGCGAACCGCAAGGGGTATGGAAGGGAAGATGGGTGAACAGGCCGGACGGCTCGAAAATTGTCATGCATGTGCTGTCCCGCTTTGATCCTGTCTCTCGAGTGGATGACGGTCTTTTTCGATATGAATTGTGGGAAACAAATGGGATTTCCAAGACGGAGGTCGAAGATTATCGAGTAAGATACTATGAGCCTTCCGAGATTGAAAGCTTATTGCATCGTCATGGATTGAAAACGATCGCAAAATGGCAGGCGGAGCCTCATACTATGGTCGAAGCAAGCGATGCTGACCCTGTCATTTTATTCGAATGCGTTAAAAAATAAGAATCCTCCCTCTTTTGAAGGAGGATTCTTAAGTTTTAGGATAGCTCTCGATCCGCGAAAACTTTCATCGCCTCTGCCATAAAGACCGCTAGGCTTGGGTAGAACGGATCCAGCTGTTTTCGGAACTCGGGATGTTCCGCATACAATTGAGCCATGGCCTTGTAAACTTCCTTTGTTGCAGAATGGGTTTGTTCTGCGAAGGTATGATGCTTTTTGATGATCTTTTGTACTTCATCGTCTTCAGGATCGAGTCCTTTTTCGATGCAATGCACTAGTTCCTCAAATAGAGCGTGAGCTGTCTTTGCAATATTGTCATAATAGGCTTTTCCTCGTTTTTCAACGTCTTCCGCGCTTTTTGTCGGGTTTTTTACGCTCTGACCGACGAGTTCCTCGGCTGCAGAATAGGATTGGCCTTTTTTAGCCTTCACTAATGTGATGTTGAAGCCATCGAACATTTCTTTTTCTTTCATCTTCTTTTTTCCTGTTAAGTGTTTTATTGTCTTGTCGACGGTTTTCAACAGCCGGCCGATCTTCTCCCATTCGCAGCTTAAAGCCTTCCTATGGGAATGCAGGGCTGCAATTTGATCGAAATCGCTCTTGCCAAGAACCTTGCGGATCTGTTTCAGCGTAAGTCCGAGTTCTTTGAAGAATAAAATCTGCTGCAGCTGCAGAAGCTCTTTTTCTTCATAGTATCTGTAGCCGTTCGAGCCGTAATAAGCCGGTTTTAAAAGACCGGCCTCTTCATAGAAATGAAGAGTGCGGACTGTTACGCCTGAGATCTCGCTCAATTTTTTTACTGTGTAAGCCATCGACTTTCTCCTTCAATATCCCTTTGATTTTAAAGGATGCGCCCATTATAAGGAATGACGTATACGTTAGGGTCAAGTATTTGTTTTTAAAAAAATGATATACATCTGCAGGAGAATTTGATTGAACCAACAATTTCATGTAAGGTGTGCAGGCTTGCTTCGAGCCTTCGACATAACAATTATTTAGGATGAATAAGGCTCGATCGTCGGCAGAACAGACTGCGCCAGGGCTAAAAAACGATTGGCATCAAGGCCGTCTTCCGCCTGCCAGCATGCAGCCAAAATGAGGCGGACGTAATACCATTCGGCCACATCTTGAAATGGATAGCCGAAATAGCTGGATAGACATCTAAGATCTTGCATAGGATCTTCAACACATGCCCAAACTTCATGGATGGGGCAGCCTATGACTCCTTTCGGATCGATGACAACCCAGCCATTTCCATGGGAAAGGATGTTTTCTTGGTGGAGGTCTCCATGGAGCAGGATCTCCGATCCTTGGCTCTTCTTTATGAGTCGCTTTTTCAACCTTCGAGCTCTTTCTAAGTGCTTTTTTGGCAGATTCCACTCTTTGTCAATGGCGGTAAGCCATTCTTCGATATGAGGGAATGAGCCTTTTGAGAAATAAGGAGACTGATGCAGTCTTTCCATGACTTTGCAGGCAATCTCTATTCTGCTTTCTTTAGGATCGCTATTTTTTAGAAGAGTTCCCGGCACTGCTCGCTCTAGTAAAAGAATTCCGTCTTTGCGGTCAAGAAGAGAGACAGCCCCGAATCCTTTGAAGGCATCTAAAGCTTGCGCTTCTTTATCAATTAAATCATCATCCGGACTAAGCTTTAAAATGATGGGCGCTTCTCTTTGAAATCCTTCCAGAACATAGCTGTAGCTAAGATTTGAAATGGGTTTTAACTTTGACAACCCCCAAGCGTCTTTTAACTGCTCAACGCTGCGAGGCAGTGCGGCAAGCCAGCTTTCTCCCCTGCTTCCATAGATCTTGATGATGTTCTCTTTCAGTTTTTCCATGTACGGTTCCTAGGAAGCAAGGTCCGGCCCCGTTTTAAAAAACGAGACATTTTTGGCAACTATCGACTGAGGGGTTATTTTTATCACGACATCCAACGGATCAACGACGTTTGCGACAAACCAAGCATTCCAATTCTGTTTGTCATTGCCTAAGTATTTAGATACAAAGCGCATCAGACGTTCTTTATCGCAATCTGCAAGGACCGCTGTTCCACGGATGCCTACATGTTTGAGAATGCCTTTTTCCAAGTTGTATTCTACGACGCCTGCAGCGCACTGCGGTTCGGCGAGCAGTCTTTTGACAAAGCTATCCCCCGATGTTCCGAAAATCCAAAGGTAGGAATCTTCCCAAAGAAACCAGACAGGGGAATCCCGAGGAACTCCTTGTTCAACTGTGGATAAATGAGCCATCAATGGCTTGCAAAGGACGTCGTCGATTTCAAAATCTTTCTGCGCAAACATTATATTCCCTACACTGCTGCGAGCGATTCAAGATGGCGACGGCTGAATTGATAAAGCTTTGAGTTTCTGGACTCCCAGGTTCCTCTTTTGACAGTGAAACCAACAGCTGCAACCGCCCGGCTTAAACGCATAAGAGGCATCATTGGCTTGTAGTCGGGAACTCTTCGGATCGATGCATATCCTTCCAGGAAGGAATTTTTGCAGCTGCTTGACCATTCTCCGAATTCCAAAGGACAGAAATCGTCCTCAGCGAACCCTCCTCTCGCAGAAGACCAATCGATGATTCCCTGCACTTTTTTATGAGCGGCGATGAGGTTGCCGGGACGGAAATCGCGGTGTATAATGCAAGGGCCGTCTGCGGATAGGAGAAGATTGATATCCTTGTTGAAATGACGCCTGCACGTTGCAAGCAGGCTTTCAGGCAGATGGCCTTTGCATTCTTCAAGCCCTTCTTCGAATTTCATCTTAAAAGGGACACGCGGATCATTGCTCAAATGAGCTGGATCTGTCAGGTCTCCATAGCCATCCGCATGCTCAAGATGGATGCGAGCGAGAAGCGCACCGATTTCCCATGCCAAAGCTTTAGAGACTGTTTCCGATTTAAGAAGATCGCCGGATATGCACTCCATCAAAACAGCTCCGTCCAATCCTTCTTCAGGTTCTATAAGCCGGATGATCTTCGGTATGGGAATCTTGCCAGCAAAGCGACTTAAGAAATAAGACTCTCTTAAAAAATCTCCTTTTCGAGAGCAGACTTTTAAAATCAGATCATGG
>JAGVJV010000169.1 GCA_020050965.1 Parachlamydiales bacterium | reverse complement strand
TCCAAGCCTATGTAGATCCACCATTTCGGCGTCAGAAGATCATGGAAAAACTATTCTATGCGCTCAAGGCCGAACTTGGAAAGGTCGACCACCTAGAACAGATGATCGTCTGGGTTACCCTGCATGAAACTCAAGTGAGCAAAGAGATGTTTGAGAAATTTGGCTTTAGGCTTGCAGGCACTCTTTCCAAAACGGTCAAATACCAGGGCAAATACTACGATTGCTGCTGGCTCGAGGCTCCTTTAAAATGATTTCTATAAAAGTTTAATTTTCTTGCGATAGGGTCCTAGTGTGAAATCCTTTTAATGTGGTAGAATATCGCGTTAATTCTCAAAGGAGACACCAAACATGGCATCAGTAGCAAAACCCGTATGGACACCAACCTGCGAAAACCTTCAATATCTTTATAAAAAAATGCATAATAGCACTGATAAACACTCTGAGCCCTTTGCGGCTAATGTTTGTCTAGATAGCCTCTCTCAAGTCACCGCCGAGACAGCACAAGCTTGCTATGACGCCTTTCTCGATTCATTCCGAAATCAACCAGAAAAAGAGCGCAATCGTTTTGCTAAATACGTCTTTTACAGAGGAACTACTGACTTACCTTTCCATTGGTATCAGCTCGGACTTTACACCAACTACGAAAAGATGCTCGATATAGCTCTTCGACGTGAGGAATGGGCTAAAATTCCAGGGATTCTCGAAAAGATCCCTGCTGATGGATGGGAAAAATGTCGCGGTAAAACAGTGATTCGAGCTGCAAGCATGGGGCAATTAGACATCGTCCGCTTATGTTTTGAAACCGGAACGATCACTGTCGAAGATTTTGGAATTGCCCTTAGTAAAAGCGGCTATACCGAGAATACGGCTTTTGCAATGATGCAATTCTTACTTGGAAAGGCCGCTTCTGAAGGAAAAACAATTAGTGAAAAAGCCCGTGGAGATGCCGTTCAATCTGCCTGTCGCAATAAGCCTCTACTAGACATGTTACTTAAAGATGGATCTATTTCAGATGCTGCTCGCAGTTCGGCTCTTTCTATCGCAGCTAGATCCGTGGAACCTAAAGGACGGCCCGATATTGTCCAAAAGCTACTCGAGAACGGAACAATCTTAGATGACAATTATAAAGATGCTGTTGAAATAACAATCGAAATGGGGTATTTTGAGGTCTTTAAACTTCTACACGCCCACAATCCAATTCTTTGCAATGTAATCGCCGGTGTCTATCTAGGGACAAGAAGAAATGCACCCCTTAGTGAAAGAGAACAGAAGATCGTTTTTAACGGATCAGAGCTATCCGAGAAGATCCGAAAAGCAGCAATAGATTATGCGAAGGATCGAAACCATTTGACAATGGCTAAATACCTTGAAGATGGCGTCTCTAAAAAAGAAGCAAAATAATGAAATTTTAGGGGAATTTATTCTTATTATATGCGGTGGAAAGGGCGCAGATGTTTTTCCCCAGTTCGAGCTCTGCAGCTTCTTCCTCTGTCGGACTGGCGAGGCCTAAATTGACTCTTTTGATCTGCTGATACTGAGGGGGAAGGGTCGGCAGATGATCCAGCACATACTGAATAAAGGCCTCTTTGGAGACTTGTAGATCTCGATTCGATTTAAATAAATCATCTAACTTCTGGGCGAAAACACCCGATTCATTCGCCTCCTGCGCCGAAGCATAGTGGCTAGGTAAGACAAGGGTTGTTCCAGGGATTTCCTTTCGAATGGTCTCAAAGAGCGAGTTGTAAACAAGTGGAGCCCAAGCTTTGCCTTGCCCGCCTAAATCTGGCCGACCAAAACTTTGAAGAAAAAGGCTATCCCCTGAGAATAGATAATCCCTTACGAGAAAACAGACCTCGCCCAAAGTATGACCTGGGACATGAAGGACTTTAAGGGTTAATTCGCCAATCTTAAAGCTAAAGCCCTCATTGAGCATTTCATAGTGAGAGAGCTTTGCGGGGAGCATGTCAAAAGGGTGAATGGCATCATAAGGATGAAGAAAATAGGGCACTTTTTCTGCTTCAGCAAGTGCAGCTCCTCCACTAATGTGGTCAGCATGGGCATGCGTATCGAAAACGGCTTTCAACTTAGCCTTTTTTGAAGCAATCAGCTGCTTATAGAAGCTAATGTGCCTGCTTGGATCGATGACGAGCGCTTCTCCATTGCTGATCAAAAGATAGCTTAAACAGCCTCGTGCAGGGCGATCAATTTGGATGATCTCATAATTTTCAGAGGGAATTGCATGCGTTACATAGAGATTTCCCCAGGCTGTTATGCCCCCTTCTATGTTGCAGGCTTGGATCTGCTGTTTTTTCAGAATTTCGACGACAAAATCGCTTGAGTTGCCTTTATTGCATAGAGCCACAATCTCCCGATCTTTGGGAATGCGCTTGAGAGTTTTTTGCTCATCCTCGATAAACTCATAATAGGGAATATTGATCGTCTCAGGGGTGAAGCGCCCCTCTACACGCGAGGCATTAAAATCCTCTGGATTGCGGACATCGAGCAGCAACAGATTGTTTTTCTGTGAAATTTTCTTATAGAGCTCTTCAGGTGTGATCGACATCAGACTATCCTACACAAAAAGTTGTACATCAGCATCGGCTGCAAATTCCAAAAAGGCAGCAGCACCACCAAAGGAACATTCCGGAATAAAGTCTTCCTTTTTAAAATCAAAAACATCCATTGTCATTTGGCATGCGATCAGATTGACCCCTCCTTCAACACAGATGGAGCGCAGCTCTTGAATCGTTGGGACCCCTTTTTGCTTAAAGGTCTTTTTCATCAAACTTGTCGCGACTTGCTCAAAACCTGGAAGAACCATGACTAGATTGGGTATTGGCCAATTGATCGATTGGAAAGAAGCGGGGCCAAAAGGCATCTTCATTGGCATAGCGGGATTGCCAAGGGGCGAGACTTTGGCATCGAAGTCTTTGAGCAAAAGCTGCAGCCCATAAAAGGTGAAAAAAACGGCGACCTCCCAGCCCATCGCGCTTGCGGCGCTGCTGAGAATAAACGGAGGGTGTGCCCAATCTAATGTGCCTTTGCTAGCAATTAGGGCTAGCCTTTTAGGACCCTGGGGATTGGATTTAGTCATATCGGAATCCTTATTTTAGACGGCGGATCAAGAAAACGTATTTCCCATTTTCTTGCGTTGAAGAAATGAGTTCATTGCCTGTCTGCCGCGCCCAAGCTTCCATATCTTTAGGCGAACCAGAATCCGTCGCAATCACTTTGAGCACCTGCGAAACCTTAAGTTCTTTGATCGCCTTCGATGTTTTCACAATGGGCATCGGGCAAGAAAGACCAGAACAATCTAGTGTAGAATCGAAAGAATTAGCCATTACGTATCTCCTTACAAGGACAAATACGATAAAGAAAAGATTTA